>JANPGA010000532.1:0-6273 GCA_031423735.1 Bacteroidota bacterium
AATAACTCTCCCGATACTACCATTATTGATGCATCAACAAATGGGAATGACGCAACATTAATTGGCTTTGTATTGAATGGGGCAGTATCAAACTGGGTTGCACCCGGAGGAGTAACAAGTGGAAATTCTTGTGCGTCCCAACTATGGTTTGCTGATGCAGATAATGATAGTTATGGTGATCCACTAGTTTCGGTTTTAGGTTATTTTCCACCTTTGGGCTATGTTGCCGATAGTACTGATTGTAATGATGCAAACATTAGCATTCATTCACCTAACACTTTTTACCAAGATTTGGATGGTGATGGTTACGGAACTACTAATGATTCCATTTTAGTTTGTTCAGATTTACCTCCACTAGGGTTTAGGGTTGATAATGGTGATTGCAATGATAATAATCCAAATGTTCATCCTTATACTATAGAAATTTATAACAATGGAATCGATGATGATTGTATTGGTGGAGATGCAATTTCAGAATTAGGTTCTTGGGTTCAATTGGGGACTTACAGTTATGGCGCAAGTCAAGTACCTGCCGAATTAAGCCCAACATTCACGTATCCTTATTCTAATAGTTTTGCTATGACAGCTGGAGGCAGACCTTATGCTGCATATGCAGGAAACGGAAATATTTACTTATTAAGAGTCAGAACCTTTGATGCTGGTGTATGGTCAGACGTAGGTCAACCAGGATTTGCAAATATTGTAGACGGTTTCGGGTTACCAACAAGTCTTGCAGTTAATCCAATTGATTCAACTCCGTATTTTATGTGTAGAGATAGTGTTAAAAGATTCGACGGCACTAACTGGATTAATTTACCAACTATTTCTTCTGTGATTACTGGTGCAGTCGGAAAAAAATTATGTTTCGATTCTTCTGGTTCCCTATATGCATTATATCAGGGAACAAATGGTTTGAACGTAGCAAAATATGATGGCACAACTTGGAACACCTTAGGAAATACAGGTATAGCTAATGGATATTACCCCAACATGACTATTGGCAATGATAACCTTCCTTACTTAATTTTTTCCGCTTTTAATAATGCGAAGAGGATATCAGTAATGAAGTATGATGGAAGCTCCTGGGCTTATGTTGGAAGTCCTGAATTTACTGATTCACTTTCAACTGAAGGTTCAATTGCTGTTGATGCAAGTGGTAAACCATATATAGTTTATGATGTACAAGCAACGAATGGTAATTTCTTTCATTATACACAATCTGCTACGTTTAATGGATCTAACTGGATTAGTCTTGGCCGTTTGGGTACAAGTCCTTATTCAAATCAACTAATACCTGATTCTAGACAAGCAGCATTAACAATAGGAAGTGCGAATATTCCGTATGTTAGTTTCACTAATAATGGTGTCGCACGTGTTGAAAAATTTATTAACGGAAGCTGGCTAGTTGTTGGAACTACTGGTGGTATTGCAACAAGCAAAAGTGCTAATTTTATTGCTTTAGATAATGATAGTAAGCCAACAGTTTTTCTTCAAGGGCAACCTCAATTTGGTTATGACCAACCAGGAGTGTGGACTTTTGATCCATGTACAGCCGCAAATGCTCCACAAATAAATAATCTAACTATAAATATTTGTAAAGGACAACCTGCTTCATTTGACATAACAGGAGGTAACCTAAATGATAATCTAAATTGGGTTTGGTCAATTGATACAACGAACACTTATATTGTACAATATGGTGGATTAAACTACACAACTAATGCATTAGAGGATCAAACAATATATGTTTACGGAAGCGGAGGGTGTCAGCCTTATTCCCATAATTATACTACAATTCATATTCATGTTTTACCGGTTCCATCTCCTGAAATATATACAAATGATATTGTACCAGTTTCTGCATGTACAGGTGCCATGTTAAAAATTAATGAGGTTCCGAATTTGCAATATGCAAATTATGCTTCAGATTTCAGTAGCCAATTAGGGGGTCCTGATGAAGCTCATAGTAGCTACGAAATTATTGGATCACCGAACGTTTATCCAGATAGCACTGATGCATATCATGCTTGGTCACCATTAACAGCGGATGGTTCTCGTGAATATATTGTTTTAAATTATAATCCTGCACCAGTTAATTTTATTGATATTTATGAAACATTTAACCCTGGTTCTATTGATACAGTTTCAATAAAAAATGATAGTACAGGTCTTTTCGAAACAGTGTATACTGCTACTGCTGCTCCTGCAGGAGTTGGATCAAGAATACTACATATTACTTTCCCTGTAACTAACTTCAATGTGTCACAAGTAAGAATCGCAATGAACTCAACAGTGGTACCTGGATACAATGAAATTGATGCGGTTCAAGTTGGTGCAAGAATAAATCCGAATTACATATCTGTACTTTGGTCATCAGGACAGAGTACAGATTCTATAGCTGTAAATGCATCTGGAAATTATACAGTAACTGCAACGGGCATTAATGGATGTACATCAACTAGTCAACCATTTAATGTAATAAGTACATCTGTAAACATTGATGGTACCGATTCTATTATTTCTTGTCCCAATTTAGTAAGAGTTTTATCAACAGTACCGGATCCGAATTCTACTTATGTATGGAGTACAGGAGCAACTACTCCCTCCATTACTGTTTCTCCAACTCAAACAACTACTTACTCTGTTACTGCAACTGATGCTTCATTGTGCGTTTCCCATGACTCAGTTACAGTTGTTATTAATGGAACCACGATTGTTGCGGGAACTGTTACAACTAATCCAGATGTAAATTGTCCTAATCCATCCGGATCAATTCTAATTTCTGGTACCAGCGGAGGTGCCGGTCAGTTGAATTATTCTTTATATCAAGTATCCAACCTAATTGGTGTAAATACAATTGGTCAATTTGATAATCTTAGTGCTGGATCTTACCAAGTATTTATTTCCGATTCAATAGGGGGTTGTGTAAGTGCTTTAGGAATTAATAACATTACAATTTCACCCGCTTCATCAATAGTATTTAGTAGTTCAAATATCAGTTCAGGTTATAGTAATTGTAATGGATTTGGTGGTGCAACTGTTACTGTTTCGGGAGTTACAGGTGGAACACCTTTTATTGATCAATTTTATACAACAGGCTATTCATATATATTAACACCTCAAATTTCAGGAATTCCTGTTACGTCTAATACCGGTATATTTTCTGAAGTAGGTTCTGGTGATTATATTATTTACGCTTTGGATTCTCTTGGATGTGGAACCGATAATCAAATTCCATTTAACGTCGCACCTTACGTTCCATTCGCATTAAATGTAACTCCTGCAGCACAAGATATTTGCGAAGGTATATTAGGAAATGTGGCGTTCACGCCAGTAGGTGGAACGTTACCATATTCTCTTGTGATGGGTGACGATTCTTTGAATTTATCTGCAGGTGTTTATAATTATTACATAACTGATGCAAATGGATGTACTGGAACAGCTTCTGCTTCGGTAACTCAAATAACTTGTTTCAGTTCGTATGTGCCACCAACTGATACTGGCAAGGTTATAAATATTATCGGACCAGAGTTAACACAGGTTGCTAATAATCCTGATTCGCTTCCTACTGCCGCTTCTGGTGTTAATAATAATATTATTTCTATTTCAGAAGATAGTGTATTAATTGATGTAATATCAAATATTGGTAAACGTGATACAGTGCTTGCATTATTGCAAACAGGTTCATATGGATTAACTGATTTAAGAGATAATGGAGATTCATCTCGATTCATTGTTACTGGAGTATTTCCAAAAGATAAATTACTTAGTTTAAATCTACTTCCTACATTAGTAAACTTTGCTCGTCCACATTATTTGCCATTGGTACAAGCTGCTTCTACAACAGGTAGTTCAGTAACGGGTGGTGATAAGGCGATGCGATCGGACTTTGCAAGAAATGGATTTAAGGTTTATGGCTCTGGAGTAAAAGTTGGAGTTATCTCTGATAGTTATAATACTCTTGCAGGTAATAAGGCTCAAATTGATATTGATAACGGTGATTTACCAGGAGCAAGTAATCCTGTAGATAAAGATGAAGTACATAAATTATTAGATTACCCTTACGGTCGAAGAACTGATGAAGGTCGTGCTATGATGCAAATTGTACATGATGTTGCACCTAAAGCCAAACTTGCCTTTAGAACAGGATTTGTAAGTGCTGGAGATTTTGCAGATGGTATCATAGATTTATATAAAGATAGTTGTAAAGTAATTGTTGATGATGTTACGTATGTAACTGAGCCGTTCTTCCAAGATGGTGTAGTGTCGGATGCCGTTAATTATGTTGCAAGTAAAGGAGTTTCCTATTTCGCTGCTGCAGGAAATTTTGGAAATAAATCATATGAAGGTGTATTTACTCCAGCACCAGCTCCTTCTTGGCTTACAGGAACAACGAGGGCACATAGTTTTGCTCCAAATGATATTCTTCAAAGTGTATATTTCCCTAGCGGTACTTATTCTATCGTACTTCAATGGGATGATTCTATTTATTCAAGAGGTCAACTCCCAGGTGCTAAGAATGATCTTGATATTTATTTGGTAACGGATAGTTCAAAGAAAGTTTTAGGAATTAACAGAAAAAATCTATGGGGAGATCCTATTGAAGTATTTACATTCACTGTATCATCTCCAGCGAAAGTGAATATTATGATCACTCGTGCATTTGGAAATGATAACGTACGATTTAAATACATTGTCTTCCATGGTGACATGGTGATTAATGAATACAGTAATGGTGCTTCAACTATTGTTGGTCAAGCAAATTGCGATGGCGCTATGTCAGTAGCTGCTGTTCGTTATAAGAAAACTCCTGCTTATGGAATAAATCCTCCAGTATTGGAAGATTTCTCTTCAGAAGGTGGTACATTAATTAATGGAGTAGCAAGACAAAAACCTGATTTCGCTGGGCCTGATGGTGTAAATACTTCTGTTCCTTTTGGAAACCTAGAAGTGGAAGGAGATATTCATCCAAACTTCTTTGGTACATCAGCAGCAGCTCCTCACGCCGCAGCAGTTGCCGCCTTTTTAATTGATGCAAAAAATAAATTCTCAAACGATACTATTACTTCTACTGAGATGCGTTCCTTATTGCAAAGTACTGCATTAGATATGCTTTCACCAGGATTCGATTTCAAAAGCGGCTACGGTTTCTTAAGAGCAGATTCAGCAATGTTAACATTTGCAGAACCAACTCCGTATATTGATAGTCTTGTTCTTTCGGATACCGCTATTGTGCCAGGTACTCAACCGTTGGTTGTATCTATTTACGGACAATACTTATCAGGTCAATCACAAGTTCAATTAAATGGCGTTGGAATTCCTACAGTATTTGTTAGTTCTACTTTGGTAACAGCAACAATCCCTGTCTTCACAGGTGATCCAGGTGTTCAAATTTATACACCACCAATTACTGCCAATTTAAATGATGGAGGGTATTCTAATGTTTTACATTTCTTTGATACGCCTAAGAAAACGGTATTTGTAACAACAAACACTGTATTTAAGAAATTCGGCGAAAAAGTACCTGCCTTTACACCAAAGGTTTTAGTAAACGGTGTTGATTATATTACTGCTGGATATACTTTAGCAGATCTTGGACTTACAAATATTCATTACAGTACACTTGTTACTAACATGAGTGATCTCGGAGTATATAATGTTACGCCAAGTATGGATCCTCTTGATTTAAATGATCCTGTTCAAGTTGTCTTAAATGATTTATATAGTTATGTTTTCGACATTGGTTTGATAAAAATTCTAAAGCTTCCTGTTACCGTTACTCCTCGTGATACTGTTCTAACATACGGCGAAAAAATTGGTGATATTCATTTTAATTATGATTATGATCAATCAAATATCGATCCTGCCGATCAAGCGGTTTTATTCAACTCTATTAATTCTTCTCACCAAGAAACTATGTCAAACAAGTTAGCACTTGTTGATGGTAGAATATTAACTAACGGACGCATTTTAACAAATAAAGATTTTACTAATCTAAGTATGCTTGCCAGCGGAAGGATATTAACCAATGGACGTATTCTAACTAATGGTCGTATATTAACCAATAATGTTACCGTAACTGATACTACTGAAATAATTGATGTTTCACCAAATTCTATCGCTAATTATAACCCTGAATCCGACTCTTCTGAGTTATTTAGTGCTGGGCCAAATGGAAGATCTCGTGCATTAGTTAATGGTAGAATTTTAACAAATAAATCAGCAACTGTAAATGGAAGAATTTTAACTAATGGTAGAATTCTTACCAATGGA
>JANPGA010000533.1:0-3875 GCA_031423735.1 Bacteroidota bacterium
AAATAAAAATAAAACCACGAATGGTTAATAGAGCCTCCCAATTAAATACATCTGTTGGAATTAAATGAGAAAAATCTTTTACATTATTTTGTTCTAAAACAGTTTTCCCTACCATATCAATTACATTAGCATTAATTGAAGTATTTGTGGTGATAAAGAAATTAAGATTTAATTTGTCAGACGCAGGGTTTGGATAGATACTTAACTCATCTACGCCTTCAATTTTAAGTGGATTAATTGATCCTTCATCAGCTGCTTGATTTGCAGTACGGAAAGTAGAACCGCTAGTATTAACTCTTAATAAGTAACAAGAAGTTGCATTGTTTGCGCCTGAATAACCATAAACTCTTAAATAATATGTTCCAGTTGTTGTGGTGTTACGTATTATTTGTTCTGATGTAGTTCCTCCATTTTGAGAGGTGGTTAGAGTAGTTCCTGAAGAATTGTACAATTTTAAATCATAATCAGCAGGTAATTGGCTCAAAGCAACTTTAATGTTTGTTAAACCAGCAGTAGTAACAAATTTATAGTAATCGTTATCACCAGAAACACCAATTAAGCCAGTAATATCAGTATTAACTGAAATTGTTTTTCCTGCTGTTCTTGTTTCATTTGGCTCATAAATATCTGAACATCCTGTTGAAACAGCTGCAGTTGTAAATAAGCCAGATGCAGAAAATGCACTTGATCCAGCACTACAAACAGTTTGAATTTGGAATTCATAATTGGATGAAGCAACTAATCCAGAAAGTGCTTTAGATGTAGTTGTACTTGTTGTAGCTAACCATGAAGCTGCACCAACAACACGATATTGTACATTATAAGATACTGCACCTGTTGCTGCACCCCAAGATATTGTAGCCGTTGTTGATGTTATTGCAGATGAGGTTAAACTAGCTGGTACATTACAGGTTGTTGAAACAGTTGATGTTGTAAATAATCCTGAAGCAGAAAATGCACTTGATCCAGCACTACAAACTGTTTGAACTTGGAATTCATAATTAGATGCAGATGTTAAACCTGATAATGAAGACGAAGTTGAAGCACTAGTTGTAGCAGTCCAATTAGCCGCTCCAACAATACGATATTGAACATTGTATGATAATGCATTAGAAGCAGCTCCCCAAGAGATAGTAGCAGTAGTTGTAGTTATACCTGAAGAAGTTAATCCTGAAGGTACTCCGCAAACAGTTGTAACTGGAACACATCCTTGAGATGTTAATAAACCTGATCTTGAAGTTGTAATTGCTGCTGACATACGAGTTGATTGTCCAGTTGAAAACATGTACATACAAGCATCATCTGTATAGTCCATGTAATTCATCGACATATCTCCAGTTACGTTTGAACAAGTAACATGTGGGAAAGTTGGACATCCAAAATTAGAAGTAGTTTGCGTTGGGGTATCTGATACTAAATCATCTCCACAAGTTGCATCTCCCCAAATATGACGTAAGTTTAACCAGTGACCAACTTCATGAGTAGCAGTACGACCTTTATTATATGGAGCATTTACAGTTCCAACTCGACCGAAAGCCGAATAAAGAATTACCACACCATCTGTTGATGCTGGACCACCAGGAAACTGAGCGTAACCCAATAATCCACCACTTAAATTACCTGACCATAAGTTTAAATATTGTGAACTATTCCATGCATTTGCTCCACCAGATGTAGCAGATGTTGCAGATTTTATAGCGTCATTGCTTGAGAAAGAAGTAGTTGAAGTTGATTTACGATCAATTCCATTAGTAGCAGCTCCATTTGGATCTCTTTGAGCAAGACAAAATTGAATTTGACAATCTGCAGCACGACCAGCATAAACAGAAGGCGTAAGTGAAACGTCAGCATTCAATTTACGAAAATCTTCATTTAATACATCGATTTGGGATTGAATTTGAGCATCTGAAATGTTTTGAGCTGCTGTATTATAAACAACGTGAACTACAACAGGAATGGTAATAACTGCTGCAGTTTTATTTTGAGCATTTGATGCAACAATTTGTTGAGTTTTATTTTCAATTTGTTGCATTCGAGCTGCTAAACCAGGGTCATTTTGTAGTTGCATTTGCAAATGTTGCATTGTTGCACAACTACGCTGAGATTGAGCCCAAGTGTTGGTAAACATTCCTACTACAAGCGCCAAGGCTACGATGTAAATTTTCTTCATTTTCTTGTGATTATGTGTTTATGTGTTAATTTTTCTGACAATTCAATTATAGGACTAATTAGAAAGCTATTTGAGTTTTCTAAATTACGGTTTTTTAGTAATACGAGTCAACTATTAATTAGGTAGGTGATTTGCTTTATTAACAATACTATCTTAATTATTCGGATAATGCATCTATATCTACCTTAGTACTTAGATAAATACAATTGTTAAAAATAGATGAACTATTAAAAGAAAAAAAGAAAAAAATGAAATTCCTTGCAGAACAACGAAAAATGGAGATTAAATGGGAATAATTCTAATCTGTAAATTTATATCCAACCCCTCTAACCGAATGAAAATGTTTTGGATTGCTAGGATCCTTTTCAAAATACTTTCTAAAGGTTACGATGAAGTTGTCTATCGTACGGGTTGAAGGGTAAATATCATATCCCCAAACAGTTTCTAAGATATGCTCCCTAGAAACAACCTCATTTTTTCGTTCAATCAATAATTTTAATAAGGCATTTTCTTTTTTAGTAAGATTTACCTTTTGTTCATCAGATAGAACAACATTCATTTCAGAAAAATTGATGTTATATCCATCAAAATTATAAGTGTTAATTCCTTGATTACGAGTTTCATTTGATTTTACTGACCTCTTTAAAAGATTTTGAACTCTTAAAAGCAATTCTTCCAAATTAAAAGGCTTTGTAAGGTAATCATCTGCACCTATTTTTAATCCTGCAATCTTATCCGCAGATGAGTTTTTGGCGGTTAGAAATAAAATAGGCACTTCGGTATCATCTAAACGAATAGCTTCACATACAGTAAATCCATCCATTTCAGGAAGCATCACATCAAGTAAAACCAAATCAAAACGCTCCTGTTTGAAAATCTTCAAAGCTTTTTTTCCATCAGCTGCAACTTGAACCTTATAGCCTTCCCATTCTAAGTTTAACTTAATAGTATCCGATAAACTTTGTTCGTCTTCAACCAATAAAATTCGGATGTTGCTCATAAATTTTTTCTTATCCTACAAATTTACTATTCTTGTTATCTAACTACAGGATAATTCTAAAATCAATTCTTAACTTATCTTGAATTTTACAATGAAATGATGTTAAATCATAAATGGAAGACCACCGAACGAATTGGTTGGACTATTTTCATCGCTTTATTGTTCATTTCGATTTATGGTTATACTATAAATAGGGGCGATCAGGAAGAACATTTGCCATATGTTTACAAACTTATTAATTCAAATTTATATAAAAACGATTATATAGTACCAATTCAATTAAAGATTTTCAATATTAGGTTTTTTTATGCATGGATTCTTTTTGGCATAAGTTATTTTATTCCAATTTCGAATGCTGTTTTTTGGGTTTATTTTATTTGTTTATCTACTTTTATTTATTTCGTTGGACGAATTGCAGAAAAGGGTAGTAATTGGAAATATGGCTTTGTGTTTGGTCCTATAATAGGTTTGATTTTATTAAACTCTTTTACTATTGGTGCTAATACAATTTACGACAACCAACTTACATGTAGCTGTTTTGCATCTTCCTTCGGAGCCATGTCTATTTACCTATTACAAAAAAATAAAATTTCATGGTCAGCTGTTTTATGTGGAATCGCTGCATTATTCCAAGTTTTAATAGGCCTACATTTATTACTAGTTATAATGTTTGTTCATTTATTAGTAATTGAAAAGGATAAATTA
>JANPGA010000534.1:0-6109 GCA_031423735.1 Bacteroidota bacterium
AAGCAACAGGAAAATTAGAATTCGATATTGTAACTTTTAAAAATTTATGGTTAAATTTTAGAATTGAAGGCATTCAACCTTTTGAAAATGGTGACCAAACAATTCGACCTATATCTAATGGGAAAATTATATCAGAAGGGCTATTCTATGGCTTATATGCTCAACATAGGGGATATATAATGTTTAGTCCTGAAATACGTTATGAAATAAATAAAAACTTTGGTCTATTTGCTTCTATAAAAAAATGCATTAAAGCACAAAATTTTCCTAGCTCAGAATTTTATCAATTTGGATTACATTATCATTTAATTCCAAAAGATAAATAAAAAATAGATTTATTCTAAATGTTTGGCCAAACAAAGAACATAAAAGTCATAAAACAAAAAAATAAAAATAACATATAAAAACTAAACCTTTCAAATTCGTTAAAACTATATCCTTCGTATCGTCTTAGCAATTGAACCATTGATTTTTGTTTTTTCATGGTATTGGTTGGTTGGTTATTCAAAGTTAAGTATTAAACGAATTAAATGGAAGATAAATAATATTATTAAATGAGGTTATTAACAGGTTAAGTTAACAAGAAGTTTATTAAAATGAACTAGATGCATAATGAATTCCGAAATAAGCTACTGATAGAATAATCACGGTAATAAATAAATGAGTTATGTTTCCAGACTGCTGAAGCCAGTGGCGTTTAAACATCCAAAGAAGTTTTTGTTGTTGAACCCAATTTAATCGGGTTAAATATTCCTTTTGAGATGTTTTATAGGATGATTCAGTAATAATTCTATTAATAGGAACTTTAAATAGCTTAATATCTTTTTGGTAAGTAATATCAAAGTTCGTATCATCATAATAAAAGGATTTTCCACCTTGATCAATAGGAAAATTACCCAATTTAATTATTTCTCGGTTTCGGATTGTTAATTGACCGCCACATTCAAAATACTTGCCTTTGTTATGGATATAGAATTTTGTATTTATTATCATGTTATTGACAATTTAAGACGTTATAGTCCTTCATCGATTTAGTTTAATAAGTTTTTGGGTAGAAAGGCCAAATTAGAAGCACACACTTTAAAAATATCTAAATAGCGAGACTAATATAAAATGAATATTTCAAGTAACAGCAATATGGCCACTTTAAATGCAATACAATCTTAGTTTTGTACCAATACAGACTAAATAGATCAATATACTTTTTAAAAACTCTGACTTTTAATCATTTTCGTAAAACCTAAGTACCAATTGAATTTAATGAACAGATTAAAAATAGATAACAAATGATATTTGAAAAACTGTATAAAGATTCATAATTAAAACACTTTGAATTAGTAAATTTGACCGTTAAAAAAATTAAAAAACTAATATGAAAATTAGAAACCTTATCATTTCAACGATTTTGTTTTGCAGTTTAGTCGCCTCCTCTTCAAAGGCAGCAGTTGTAACTGGTTATGATCTCCGTTTCAAAATTGAAGGACTAAAAGATTCTTTATGCTTTCTAGCAAACTATTATGGAGATAAACAATACCTTAAAGACTCCATTTATGCTGATGCTAATGGGAATGTGGCATTTAAAGGAAAAGAATCTTTACCTGGAGGCATTTACCTCTTTGTGTTTCCAAATAAAACATACTTTGAATTATTAATTGATAAAGAACAACATTTTTCAATGGAAGCGAATATGACTGATATTATTTCATCAATGAAAGTAAAAGGTTCAAACGATAATACAATGTTTTATCAATATTTGAATTTTATTCAAAGTAAATCTAAAGAAGTTGAGCCTTTAAAGAGTGAAAGAATAAAAATTTCAGACCAAAAACTTAGTACAGATTCTATTGATGCCAAAATAAAAGCTATTGATGATGCTGTTTCAAACTACAAAATAAATCTTTCTCAAGCTAATCCTGGAAATATACTTGCTGCTATTTTTAGAGCATCTCAAGATCCTAAAATACCGGAAATTCCAATTCTTCCAAACGGAGTTAAAGATTCTACTTTTGCTTATCGGTATTACAAACAACATTATTTTGACTCTTTTGATTTTGCTGATGAAAGAGTATTAAGAAGTCCTGTTTACAATAATAAGTTATCCTATTATGTTAAAAATTTGGTAATTCAAATTCCTGATTCTTTAATCCCAGAAATGGATACATTGATCGCGAAAGCATCAAAAAATAAAGAGACTTACAAATATATGATTTGGTATCTTACAAATTCTTATGAAACATCAAATATCATGGGAATGGATGAAGTATTCGTTCACTTAGTGAAGAATAACTATACTAAAGAAAAGGCGTATTGGGTTGATGATGCTACCTTATACAAAATCCAAGATCGTGCTAATGTTCTCGAGCCAATTTTATTAGGCAAAAAAGCTAAAAATTTGGTCTTAGCAGATACTAGTGGAAATTATCAATCTATGTATGCTCTAACAGGACCATATACAATACTTTATTTTTGGGATCCAGATTGTGGACATTGCAAAAAGGCTACTCCAAAAGTCCATGCATATTATGAAAAAGTAAAATCCAAAGGTGTAAAAGTATATGCAATCAATTCTGCCGTAGAAGAACAAAAATGGAAAGATTATATTAAAGAAAATAAACTTGATTGGACCAATGTTGCGGATTTAAAAACACAAAATAATTTCCGTCACGAATTTGATATATCTACAACCCCACAAATTTTCTTGCTAGATAAGGATAAAAAAATTCTTGCAAAGAAAATTGATGAAGACACTTTAGAAAAAATATTAGATAAAGAACTAGAGAAAAAGTCTAATTAATTAATCTCTTATTTCTATCAAAATAACTTACAATTAAAATCCCATAAAGAAATCCACTAATTGAAATAATAATTAGGTGACGAGGAACATTTTGATTGAGCCCAAGTAATATTCTAATGAATGCTAATGCACAAGCAACAATTAGTACTTTTGCCCAATAAAATCTAATATTAGCACCCCATTGTTTAAAATCAAACAATGCTTTTCTATCTATAATTATAAAAAAGATTGTTATTAATCCTATGATTGTACTTATGTACCATGCAACATAACACCATCGCACTTTGTAGCCTAGTATATTTGCATAATCTATAAGTATAGGTAATCGCCTTGTCATCGCTCCTTCTGCATGGCAAAATGAGTCCCAAAAAAGGTGGGAAAATATACCTACTAAAGCTGAAAATATAAATTTGAAATAATTTTTCGCAAGCCATTTTGGAAAATCAGGGATATAGCTCTTTTTAAATTTATTTTTTAAAAAAGGAATTTTAGGTAATAAACTTTTACTCAGAAAAGAGTGCCACAACATCGCTATCAAGAATGTTAAAGGCAAATTGAAAACAAAAATTCCCCAAAAAGTGTGGCTGATATAAGATCCTGAATTCATCCATAAAAAATATTCCGCATCAGGTACCATACTTCCAATAATGAGTGCAGTCCACGAAATATAAGCTGGATTAAACCATCGTGCAGGAAATAAAATAGCTGTATGAGCAGGAGTAAATGGCATTATTAGAGGATTGTAAATTCGGTACGGCGATTTTGAGCTCGACCTTCCTCATTATCATTCGAGGCAATTGGTTTACTCTTTCCGTAACCCTTATACGTCAATCTCTCAGCAGAGATACCCTCTTTTATAAGAAAACTATAAACCGCCTTTGCTCTATTCTCAGATAATATTTGGTTTAACTTAGGATCCCCAGTGCTATCAGTATGGCCACTAACTTCGATACGAATAGTAGTGTTTGATTTTAAAAACGCTTTTAACTTTTGCAATTCAGAATTAGACTCCGCTTTTAACTCAAATTTATTTACATCAAAAAAGATATTCTTCAAAACTA
Source organism: Bacteroidota bacterium (assembly GCA_031423735.1). GTDB lineage: Bacteria > Bacteroidota > Bacteroidia > AKYH767-A > OLB10 > JANXSD01. The sequence goes on from JANPGA010000534.1 coordinate 3,856, forward strand.
CATTTTCACCAGCAACGGGCTTATGAAGTTTAATTAATAAATTATACGCATGTTGCTTATCTGTTGCTTCTTTACATTCAAAATAATCAGAATAAAAAAGATATTGCTCTTTATCTACATTCAACATATAATTTTTTCCCGCAGGTAAAGAAGCTAAAAACTCCCCACGCTTTTGGTCGGTTGTATTTGACAAAACCACTTTTCCAGTTGCCACATCAATTACTTCAAATTGCGCCGCCAATGGTAAATTAGTAGCTGCATCAATAACTCTTGCTTTGATATAACTAACGAGTAATGGTTGTGCGGCAGCATATAAATCGAAACTATATAAATCAAGACTTCCATACCCTCCTACTCGATCACTTGCAAAATATGCTTTCTTCCCATCAGCACTCACCACCAAACTATTTTCATCTGCAGAAGTGTTAATAGGATATCCTAAATTCATCGCAGGCCCCCAACTCCCGTCAGGTTGGCGACGACTTAAATATATATCTAACCCACCCATTCCTGGAAATCCATTAGAAGTAAAGTATAATGTCTGATTATCAGGATGAATAAAAACTGATTCTTCACGTCCTAATGTGTTAACGTTTTCACCTAATTTCTTAGGCTCCGACCAATGTCTATCCTCTTGAAATTCGCTATAGTAAATATCATCTTGTTGTGCTGCACGATCTCGATTATAAGAACCACGAATAAAATATAATGTTTTACCATCAGAAGAAAAAGATGGTTGCGTTTCCCAATTACCAGTGTTTATTGGCGCTCCAAGATTCATTGGCTTTGACCATGATCCATCTGCCACTCGTTGGGACAAATAAATATCACATCTTCCTTTTCCATCATTTCGATCACAGGCAGCAAAGAACAAAAGTCGACCATCAGCAGAAATACTTGGCGCCCCTTCATTTAAAATACTGTTTAATGGGGATCCTGCATTAATTGCTGCTAACCAATTTGTATCTTTTTTACTACTCAAATAAAAATCTTCTTGATGACCTTCCATAGATTGCTTGTCAGGAATATCTCGAGTAAAAATTATTTCATTTTGATCAACCGTAAAAGAAGGGAAATATTCTGCATTTATAGAATTGATCGCAGGGCCCATATTAATTGGATTAAAAGGAACAGGTTTTTTAATTGCTTCGATTGCAAACTCACAATTTCGAATTCCTTGTTCAACTAATGCTGTTTTTTCAGGATAAAGATCCTTTACCAATTTCTTATAATTATTAAAATCTGCTAGTGCATCTTCATACTTCGATACCCTTAGTTCAATTTGCGCTAATTGATAAAAGTTATTGGGAAAAAATGTTGGATTAATTTCTATTGCTTTTTTATAACGATCAATAGCACCAGCATAATCTCCTTTTTCAGCAAGTACTTCTGCAAGGATTACATGCGCTTCAATAAAGTTTGGGTCCTTATCAATTGCCTGTTCAAACGATTTGATAGCTTTAGAAAAATCACGTTGATCATAATACTGAGTTCCGTTTTCAAAAGCATTTATTGCAGATTTCGATTTAGTAGTATAACGTGGAGTTTGTGCATTCACAAATTGCGAAATCAAAAAAAGCACCATAATTATTTTAATGCATTTCATCTTATTAAATTTACTCATTACTTCTTTAGGTGATTAAAATTATTTGATGAATAAATTACTTTTTAAAGAAAATTTTTCCTGAGATAAACTTTAAGGGACATTAATAATTTTATGTGTTTGGAGAGATATACGCCACTTAGGATTTTGTTTCACATAATCAATAATCTGCGGCATTATAGAATCAAACTTACTAAATTCAGGCTGTAGTAATAATTCACATTTATCATTTACTTTCAATGCTTGTTCTTCTGCCCATTTAAAATCACTTGAATTGTATATAACCACTTTTAATTCTTGAGCTTTAATAATTGCCTCATGAATTGGTGCTTTAAACTTTTTAGGGGATACACATATCCAATCAAATTTACCAGATATTGGATAGGCTCCTGAAGTTTCGATAGCGATTTCAAATCCTGCATCTTTAAGTAAACGTGTAATCGGTACTAAATTGTACATCGCTGGCTCACCACCAGTAATAACAACAAATCTACCTGTATTTTTAGCTGCATTTTGAACGATCTCTTCAATAGAAAATTTCTGATGAGCATTCGCATCCCACGAAGCTTTTACATCACACCAAACACATCCTACCTCACATCCGCCTAAGCGAATAAAATAAGCAGCCCTACCGGATTGTATGCCTTCGCC
>JANPGA010000535.1:0-3923 GCA_031423735.1 Bacteroidota bacterium
ACATCGGGCCAAAATACCTTTGATACTATCATTAAAGTGCGCAAATGCTCCGAACCAAACGACAACCTCAAAAAAATTTACGACATACTTCACATCAAACACAAGCCCTTCCGAAAACAAAAATCTGTATAACACAAACCGCCACCCAAAATTTTTGAAACCCCTGATCTAAAGCACTCTTCAGCATAAAGGGCTGCAATGTGGGTTAAGACCCACTCAGAGGAATAGATTACCCTGCCGCTGTTGGGTGTTCATCACCTACAGCCCTTTGTTCATCTGGGTTTGCAGGTGAGGAACACCTGCCGAAGGCGGAAAAAGGTCGGTACACCATATTTATTAAGTGTTGTCCTAGGTCAACGTTTTTGTAAATATGAATTATAAACTAACTCCCAGGTAACTTTTTATTTTTAGAAGCCAACATAGCTATTTGAGCTATTCTTTTTGTTCTTGTAGCTGTTGTTTTTGCTATTTTAATATACCTCAACATAAATCTTTTACTCGACGCGCCAAAAGCATCAAAATTTTCTGTAGCCTTTGGATATTTTTCCAAATATTCCACAAAATCTAATGGTTTAATAAGTTGATCGACATCATTCATAAAATCCCAAAGACCAAGGCTTTTTGATAGTTCTGCTGATTTGCTGCCAGCTTCTGCTACACGTCCTGCTTTTTCCAATTTTAGAAACCGATCCTTATAGGTTTGTGACCAGTGCTGCACTCTTCTTGGAGAAATTAATTGCATTACTTTTTGCGTATCAACTTTTCTTTTTATTCCATCAATCCAGCCAAAACAAAGCAATTCATCTAAGACTTCATGGTTTGACACATATTTATCAGGCACTTCTTTTTTATAAGTTACCAGCCAAATACTTTCTGTTTGTGCATAATTCTTCTGCAGCCAATCTCTCAATTGAGAAGCAGAACTAATTTCAACTTGTTCGAAATTTTCAGTTTTTACCATCTTATTCTTTTATTGCTTCCACTATCCACATCAAAGCTAAGGCTGTTGTAAAATATGGTTTTGTACTTTTTACTTTTAGTCCTGCCTTGGCAAATACTTTGGCATATGCTGTTGTTGGGATATAGTCGCCAATTAAAGCTATGCCATTGGGTTTTAATACTCTTGCAATTTCAAAGCAGGCTTTCTTTTGATCTTCTTTTGGTTCAATGTTATGAATACAAAGCAATGAGAGTACAACATCAAAAGAATTATCTGCAAAAGATAAATTCCTTGCGTCTTCGTTTCTGATTTCTATTTTGTCCTGCACGCCTTCTAATTCAGCGTTCGCCAAAGTTTTGAATATTGAATTCTCCGAAAGGTCTTTGCTGCTCCAAATGTCTATACCAATTGATTTTCCGGTTGTCAAATGTTTTGCTGCACCAATCATTAAAAGTCCCTGGCCTGTGCCAATGTCAAGCACATTTTCATTTCCTGTCCACTTGATTTTTGAGAGCATTAAATCTCTTGTTCTGTATTTTCCTTTTAGGCCGTAAGCAAACATTGCAATGCCGAGGATAAAGAAGACAGCACCAATTAAAACAATTAAGTAGCTGAGGTATTTTAAAATTGTGTTATCGGAAAGCAATGGAATTGCAAAACCTGTCACAATTGTCAAAGCCCCAAAAACAATTAGATTACGCATTATGCCTGGTGCGTCAATTCCATAATTTACTTTGTTCATAGTTTATTTAAAGTAATTGATATGATTGTTTGATGTAAGCATAAACAGACTGTGTTAGGTCTTCCAATTTTGAAACTCTGATATGATTTTCAAACTTGCCTGAATACGAAATACTTTTTATTATTGGCTCTTCTTCTTGCTGTGTAGCTGAATAAAACTTTAAGTCTAACGCTGTTTTCATTGGTCGAATAATTAGAAAAGTTTGATTATGAACAAACACAATGCAATTTTGCGTTGCACTTACTGCAACGTTTTTCCAATCAATAATTTCAGAAAGTAGCTTATCAAATACAAAAACTAATTCTTCTGCTTTACCTTCAAACAGGCTGTCAATACTAACCTTTACGCAATTATGCCATTGGTTAGGGTTCTTCAATTCTCTTTCACATTTTGGGCATGTCCACATATTACTACAGCTTTTTGGTTCGTGGTTTTGCTACGGCTACTATCAGCTTAGGGGCATTGATTATTTGCTTGTCAATGTCTTTTATTTTACCAAGGGCAAAAATTACACTGCGCTTTTTTCCCAGTGTCAGTTTTTCAAAAGCTGCTTTAATGGTTTCATCTTGTTCTAAAACAGTTTCTAATACTTCGGGCATTTCGACGCCCAAAGGGTTTGGGTCTTCGTTCAATTCAAAGTTGATTTTGTCGCCCAATCGTTTATTGACTGCTTCTAAGTTTTTGCCAGATAAAATGATAAAAAAATTTCCATCGCCAAGATGATTAAGTCCACATTGGAAGGTCAAACTTTTTTCAAGTGTACAGAGAAAACGAGTGTGACGTTTATTTTTGAAATGATTGATTATTTCAGCCTCAATTTTCAAAAAAAAGTAGCCACCTTTTCGCTTTTCTAATTGACAAATTGTTTGCTGGCTTTTGTGTTTTTTCATTTCAATTTTGATTTTAGTCTGCTCAAAGTGGCAGGTGTTAAACCCAAAAAAGATGCAGCCATTTTATTAGAAACCCTTGTTAATAATTTTGGGTTATAATTCATTACCCATTTTACTTTTTCCAAAGCGTCTAAACCTTGAAAGCCATAAGTTCTTTTTTGTGCCGATATAAATGAAACTTCTAAAATTTGTCTGTAAATAAAAGCAAATTGAGGTACGTTGTCCACCAAATGAAAAGAGCTATCCTTTGAAATGGAAAGTAATTCTGATTTTTCAATTGTCTGCACAAATTCAAAGGCTTGTGTCTGCTCAATTAAACTTGGCAGAGCCGTACCAAAAGCTCCTTCAAAGGCAAAATATCTTGTTCCTTCTGCACCGTCTTTGTTTATAGTAAAAAGTCTAAGGCATCTCTCGTTTACAAAATAATAATGCTTGCAAACTTCACCTTGCAGTAAAAGCATTTCATTTCTTTTCGTTGTGATAAATTTGAAATGTTGGCTTATTGTTTCAAAAGTTTTATCGGCTGTTGAAATTCTGTCCGTGAAGTATTTTTTTAATTGGTCAAACATATTTTAATAACAGTCAAAGTAGGGTAGAGGTTGAATTTCGTAGGTCATACCATTACCGCTAATCAACAGGGCTTGGCGTTGTTGGGATATTTGAAAAAGGTCAGCCGACAACTGAAGCCCAATATTGTTTTAAAAGTGGAAGATATGAACTAAAGCCCGCCTGAGAGACCATTATGGCAGGCTAAATTAATAAGGTCCTGCCGAAACAAAAGCTGATAGCAATTTGCTGATGATTGTTTGTCAAGCCATTCTAGCACAAAACAGTTATATCGGTATGGTGTTCGTCGCTTTGTTTCAAAATATTTTTTTTATTTTGTTGTCTTGGCCCCAATTTTATCACCAAGCTTTTCAAATTCTATGTCATTGGGTTCCCATAGTTCAATTTTATTGCCTTCTAAATCCATGATATGAATGAATTTTCCGTAATCAGCCGTTTCAACTTTATCCACGATGGTTACACTGTCTTTTCTAAGCTGATCAATAAGTGCATCCAGATTTTCAACTCTATAATTGATCATAAAGTCTTTGGTTGAAGGCTCAAAGTATTTTGTTTTTTCACCAAAGGGACTCCATTGGGTAAAGCCTTTTTTTGATGTGTCAGCACCTTGTCTCCACTCAAAAACTGCCCCATATTGGTTAGTATTTAAACCAAGATGAGCTTGGTACCATGCTCTGACTTTTTTAAATGCAAGGATCCCAAAAAAGTCAGGGAATGGTATCAAACTCATCTCGGTTTAAATACTAATGAATATGGGGCGGTTTTTGAGTGGAGACAGGGTGCG
>JANPGA010000536.1:0-11414 GCA_031423735.1 Bacteroidota bacterium
GTTATTGGAACCAAGTAAAAGAAATAAATTATCAATTTGATTTTTTATCTCGAATGAAATATTCTTTATGGATTCAGCAGGAAGATTTACTTCTTCAATGATTGTGTTAATACCGTTTAATGATTGAACTTTTTTCAATAATTCTGCCTTTATTAATTGCGCCTTTTCGTGATTAAATACATTGACTTGCTCACGCAATTTTGCATTTTCATCAATCACACTTTCAATTCCCTTTACGATGTCGGCAGGGTTTTTTAAGAGTTCTTTTATTTTATCTAAGTATGCTAATTGATCAACTAAAAATGCTTCTGCATGATCAGCTGTAGTTGCTTCTAATCGACGAACCCCAGCTGCAACAGCACTTTCTGCAAGAACTTTAAAATAACCAATTTCTCCTGTTGCTTTTATATGTGTTCCTCCACAAAGTTCTACTGAATAATTTTTATCGAATGTAATTACGCGAACGAAGTCGCCATATTTTTCGCCGAAGAGTGCAGTTGCTCCTTCTGCTTTTGCTTGAGCAATTGGAATATTACGTTGTTCGTTTAGTGGAATATTTTCACGCACTTTACGATTTACAATTTGCTCAATTCGTTTTAGTTCTTCATCAGTAATCTTTGCAAAATGAGAAAAATCAAAACGGGTATGTTCATCATTTACCAAAGAACCTTTTTGTGCAACATGATTTCCTAAAACTTCTTTTAATGCTGCATGCAGCAAATGTGTTGCACTATGATTTTTTGAAATTGAAGAACGTCGAGTGCGATCTACTTTTGCATGAAAGACAACATCCAATTCATCAGGTAATTCATCTGCAAAATGAATGATTAAATTGTTTTCTTTTTGTGTATCAGTAATGCGAAGTTGTTTGCCATTATATTCTAAAACACCGGTGTCACCAACTTGTCCTCCACTCTCTGCATAGAAAGGAGTTTTGCTTAACACTAACTGAAATTGTTCTTTGTTAACCTTTTTAACTTTACGATATTTTATCAGTGTAGCTTGTGCTTCCAAATCATCGTAACCAACAAATTCTACTTCCTCATCCTCACTAACTTGAACCCAATCATCCGTACTAACAGCAGTAGCCTTACGAGAGCGATTTTTTTGTTCGGTCATGCACGCATGAAAGCCATCCATATCAACTTCTTTTCCACTTTCACGCGCCATCAATTGTGTGAGGTCAATTGGGAAACCGTACGTATCGTATAACTCAAAAGCAAAATCTCCAGCAATGGTTTTTTCTTTCCATGCTTCAAACTTTTTGATGCCTGTATCTAATGTTCGTAAGAATGAAATTTCTTCTTCTTGAATTACTCTTGCAACAAAATCTTCCTGTGCTTTTAATTCAGTAAATACATCTTTAAATTGTTCAGAAATCAAAGCAACTAATTTAAAAAGAAACGGTTCTTTGATATTCAAAAATGTAAATGCATAACGAACTGCACGACGAAGTATTCTTCGGATTACATACCCTGCCTTATTATTTGATGGAAGTTGACCATCTGCAATCGTAAATGAAATTGCACGAATATGATCTGCTAAAACGCGCATAGCAATATCCGTTTTTTCATTCGCTCCATATTTTATTCCGGAGGCTTTTTCAATGTACTGAATTGTTGGCTGAAAAACATCAGTGTCGTAATTTGATTTATGCTGTTGAATTGCTACGCATAAACGTTCGAAGCCCATACCCGTATCCACATGTCGCGAAGGAAGTGATTCAAGACTACTATCCGCCTTGCGGTTAAACTCCATGAATACATTATTCCAAATTTCGATTACTTGAGGATCGCTCATATTCACTAATGTCGCTCCATCAACCTTCTTGCGATCAGCATCTGTACGTAAATCAAAATGGATTTCAGAACAAGGACCGCATGGACCCATATCGCCCATTTCCCAGAAATTATCCTTTTTATTTCCCATCAAGATACGATCTTCAGCAATTAATGCCTTCCAGCAATCGTAAGCTTCTTGATCAAAAGCCAAATTTTCCTTTGGGTCGCCTTCAAAAACAGTAACGTATAGACGATCCTTTGGTAGTTTATAAACTTCAGTAAGTAACTCCCAAGCCCAAGCTATTGCTTCCTTTTTAAAATAATCGCCAAACGACCAATTTCCTAGCATCTCGAACATGGTATGATGATAAGTATCAACTCCAACCTCCTCAAGATCATTGTGTTTACCTGAAACACGAAGGCATTTTTGGGTATTTGCAACCCGAGTAGCAAAAGGTTGAATATTACCAAGAATGATATCTTTAAACTGATTCATCCCTGCATTGGTAAACATTAAAGTTGGGTCGTTTTTTACAACAATTGGCGCTGATGGAACGATGGTGTGTCCTTTAGATTTAAAGAAATCGAGGAATGCCTGACGGATGGCTGAGGAACTCGTAGTATTCATTAGGGTTAAGTAGCTTAATTCTTCTATTTTTGTAGGGACTGCAAAGTTAGAAAATCATTCATGCCGAAGGCCAAATACTACTTCAATACTGACTCGTTAAAATACGAACGAGTGATAATCAGTTTCAAAAAGCGATTTTTGAGGGTGATGGGCTGGCTAGCTTCAGCCTTGGTATTTGGATCCATAGTGCTTCTTTTTGCCTATTCATTTTTAGATTCACCAAAAGAAAAGCAATTACGGAGGGAATTAAATGAGATGAATTTACAGTATGAGTTGATTCAGCAAAGAATGCAATTGGCTTCTACGGTACTTACGGATTTACAACAAAAAGATGATCAGATTTATCGGGTGATTTTTGAAGCAGAACCGATTCCTTCAACTGTTCGAGAGGCAGGATATGGTGGAGTTAATCGTTATAAAGAATTAGAAGGATTTGATAATTCCGATTTGATGACAAACACATCACGAAAACTTGATAAATTATACCGCCAACTTTATATTCAAAGTAAATCATACGATGAAGTTTTTGAATTAGTGAAAAAGAAAGGAGAACTTCTTGCATCAATTCCAGGTATTCAACCAGTATCAAATAAAACATTAAATCATATTGCCTCAGGATTTGGGTATCGAGTCCATCCAATTTATAAAACTGTTATTATGCATGATGGAATTGATTTTTCGGCATCTATAGGGACAGAAATTTATGCAACAGGAAATGCAGTAGTTACTAAAGTTGAATATAACGGTCGGGGCTATGGAAACAACGTAGTTTTAAATCATGGATTTGGTTATGAAACTTTATATGGTCATATGAGTAGATTTAATGTTCGGCCTGGGCAACGAGTAAAAAGAGGAGATATTATTGGATATGTAGGAAATACAGGATCTTCAACTGGACCTCATGTTCATTATGAAGTAATAAAAAATGGACAGAAAATTGATCCAATTAACTTCTTCTTTAATGATTTGAGTGCTGAAGAATATGACAAAGTAAGAGAGATGGCTTCACAGCAAAATCAATCATTTGATTGATCTTAAAATATAATTTTTATTTAATAACTTAGCAACATGGTTCCAACAATTGATTTTGACAAAGAGCCCGAAAAGCTTTATTATAGTATAGGTGAAGTTGCTGCACTTTTTAATGTTAATGCATCTTTAATTCGTTTTTGGGAGAATGAATTTGAAATACTTCAGCCTAAGAAAAACAAAAAAGGCAATCGATTATTTACTGTAGAAGATTTATCCCATTTGAAATTAATTTACCATTTAGTAAAAGAGCGCGGATATACTTTAGACGGAGCTAAGAAAAAACTTAAGAACAACAAAGGTGATATTGAGCAACAAGTAGAAATTAAAGCTTCATTGCTTAAAATTCGTAGTTATCTTGAAGATTTAAAAGATCAATTGTAAAATTAATTTTCTTGTTTTACCTTAAAGGAAAACGATTTGTGAATTACAAAACTTAATACTCCAATCGATAATGCTGAAGTTGCTCTAGCAATTGTTGGATACCAATCAAGTGTTTTAATTAAGAAGCTCATCATAAAGTAATTCAAAAATAAAATTACTATTGCAACCATTACATACCGAAACAATTGTTTATGCGTTTCTAAATTTGATTCTTTAAATACCATAAACTTTGAAATAGTAAAATTAGTTATTAGGCCACAAGTATAAGATAAAATAAGTGAAGCAGTAGCAGCAGATACAGTTATAAGATTGAAAAGATTTATATCTAACTTTTGATACAAATAGTTAAAAGCTAAAAAATATACCGTAATATCAACCCATGTGGCAATCCCTGCTGATATAAAATAACGAAAAACCTTATTTGCAAATAGTGATTTTAAATTCATACTAAATTTTTCAATAGTTTTTTAATAATTTAACAAAGCAAGAATTATATATAATTGTTTAATTTTAAATAATTTTTAACATAATCTGAAACTCCCTCTTCCAAAGTAGTGAATGGTTTATTATACCCTTCTCCCACTAATTTACTCATATCTGCCTCAGTAAAATATTGATACTTATCTCGAATATCAAATGGCATATCGATAAATTCTATATCAACTTTTTTATCTAGTGCAATAAATGTTGAAGTTGCTAAGTCAAAGAAAGAACGAGCCATACCTGTTCCTAAATTATAGATCCCTGATTTTATTTTATTGTTAAATAAAAACAAGCAAACATCTAAAAGATCCTTCACATAAATAAAATCACGAAGTTGCCAACCATCCTCAAAATCGGGACGATGAGATTTAAATAATTTAACCTTACCAAATTTATTAATCTGATGGAAAGAATGAAAAATCACTGAGGCCATTCTGTTTTTGTGATACTCATTAGGGCCATAAACATTAAAGAATTTTAATCCTATCCAATAGGGAGGTGATTGGGTTTGTTTTAATGCCCAAATATCAAATTCTTGCTTCGACCATCCATAAGGATTTAACGGTTGTAATAATGGAATTTGAGATTCATCATCTTTGTAGCCAAATTCTCCACCTCCGTATGTAGCTGCTGAAGATGCATAAATGAAAGGGATTTTATTATTTACACAAAAGTTCCAAAGCATTTTTGTGTAATTCACATTTAATAGATCAAAAATTTCTTTATTGAATTCAGTAGTATCAGTACGTGCCCCAATATGGAAAATAAATGAAACTGAAGTTGAATTTAATTTTAACCAATTTTCAAATTCTGACCGTTCAATTTTAGCAACAAATTTTTTATTGATGAGGTTATTTGCTTTTTCAATTTTACTAAAATCATCAACAATAATTAAATCATTATATCCTAATGAATTTAATTGTCCTATTAAACAACTTCCAATAAAACCCGCTGCTCCTGTAACGACTATCATTCTATTTTAAATATTTTTAATCATTAATAAAGATTGGCTCATGCAATTTGGGTATTAAATCAAATTCGCTAGCTTTTTCATACAACCTACGAATTGATGCCATTCCTATCTTGCCCAAATCTATTGAAAATTTGTTCACATAAAGATCGATATGTTGTTGTTGAACTTTATGATTCATATCTTGTGCATTCTCCGCAATAAATTCCTGAGAATCATTAGGATATAAAAATCCGTACTCAATACTATTTTTAATTAATCTACTTATTAATAGCTTTTGATCATGAGGCAACGAGCGTTTTACGGCGATGCATCCTAAAGGAATTGGTAATGAGAAAGAATTCTCCCACAATTCTCCCATATCAGCTACTTTGAGTAAGCCCTTTTGCTGATAGGTAAATCTATTTTCATGAATTATTAATCCTGCGTCAACTTCTCCATTAATTACGGCATCTTCTATTTCAGAAAATAGCAATTCGACTTTACTTAAGCAATTAGGAACAAAAATGCTCATCAAAAGATTTGCTGTTGTATATTTTCCAGGGATCGCAACTTTACAATTAGCCAAATCCGTTAATGATAATTTTCTTTTGCTGATAATTAATGGACCACAATTGGATCCTAAGGCACTACCCGCCATTAAAATCTGATAATGTTCAGAAACGTGGGCATATGCTGAAAAACTTAGTTTAGTTACATCATAAAGCGATTCTTTAGCGTTTATATTAAGTTGCTCTACATCCAACATTTTATAATTCCATGTAAATGATTGCTTTATACGATTATGTACTAATGCATCAAAAATAAAAGTGTCGTTAGGGCAAGGGGAAAAGCCTAAAGAAAGTGAACTTATAGTTTTCATTATTGCAAAGTTAGAATGTTGGTGAACGAATTAGTGGATTTGATTAAAATAATGATTTAATTTGTTGTGATACGCTTAAAATAATAGATGAACAATACATCATCAGGTAAAGTTAAGAAACAAGGTGTTTTTAAAACCAGCTTATTGGTTATAAATCTCATTTCTGCTTTTTTATTGCTTCTTTCTCAAGTTGCACCAGGAATTAGCCCTGCGAGATTTTGGGTTTTAGAATTATTAGCCATTTCGTATCCATTCTTGCTTCTTCTAAATGTTTGCATGGTTGTATATTGGCTATTAAGATTTCATCGGTTTGTGTTAATTTCTGCAATTGTAATAATAATGGGTTATGATAAAATAAATCAACTATATCGACCTAATATTTTTTCAATTGATGTTCCCCCTACAGATAATGCCATCAAAATTATGAGTTATAATGTTAGATTATTTGACTTATATAATTGGACAGGTAACATGAAAACGCGCGCAAAGATCTTTCAACTAATCGATAAGGTACAGCCAACGATTTTATGTTTTCAAGAATATTACCATACTGATAATCCACAAAATCATTTTTCAAATAATGATACTATTTCTAAAATATTAAAAAATGCCTATTGTCATACAGAGTATGGAATTACATTAAGGAAAACTGATCATTGGGGTTTAGCGACATTCAGTAAATATCCTATTGTTGGAGGAGGAAAAGTATTTTATGTTCAGAACAAAAGTAACTTTGGAATGTATTCCGATTTACTTATTGATAGAGATACTATAAGGGTTTACAATGTACATTTTCAATCCAATCATTTTAAGGAAGAAGATTATGAATTTTTAGAAAATCCTGATTCAGGAAGTAATGAACGGATTTTAAACGGTGCACATAATATTGTTTCACGATTAAAAAGGGCATCTATTCGAAGATCATTACAAGTTGATGAACTCTATGCAGATTTACAGACTTGCAAATACCCTTATATTATTTGTGGTGATTTTAATGATCCACCATTTTCCTATACTTATGAATCAATTAGCAAAAATCTTAAAGATGCATTTGTAGAAAAAGGAAAAGGATTTGGATTAACATACTCCGAATCATTCGCTCCTTATCGGATTGATTATATTTTACATCAAAAAGAATTTGAGACCTACAAGTTTGACATCATAAAATCAAATCTTAGTGATCATTATCCAATTATAGCTTGGCTTGAATATAAGAAAAAACCAAAATAGCAGTAATTAATTCAACATTATTAAAGGGCTACAGCACCACCTTTATAGAGCTGATTACGATATTTTTTTGAAGGAGAAGGAATAAATTTTCCTAACCCTAGTTGATCCCAAATAGCATCTATTCTTTCAATTGTTTTATCATCTGACACTAAAATGTTGGGCCATTCACGATCAAAGCCATCCAACTCTTTTGTTTTACGAGTTCCATCAAAAACTACATGATTAACTTCAAATTCTTTTGTTGCAGGGATTAATAAGTGATCACGTTTAGGATCAACATTATTTGAAAATCGCCAAACAGCATCTGCAATATCTCCAATATCCATTGAGGCTTCTAAAATTATTAAAACCTTAATAGAAGAAAATACATTTTCTTCAAAAAGTTTTTTTGCGACTTCACGTACATGACCTTTTTTGTTTTTTTCAATTGAAACAAACATCAATGGAATTCCAAAATTTAGAAGGCGTGAATTTACTTGATGAAGTTCAGGGAATTTTTTAATTACTTCTTCTATTTCAGGGATTGTTTTTGAAAGGGTAAGCGGATTAATTTCGATTTCTGAAACTGCTGGATCAATTTCTTCTAACATTTTTTTGGTACCATCAATTCCTAATTTACCGCCGAATGCCATTCGAGAACAACTATGATCTAGAACATCAGTAGGTCCTTGACTAAAATGAAAATCCCGAATTGGATCAACGTTATCGGCTATATATTTTGCAACTTCATATTGATTGTGAATATTCACCTCACCATCTACAACAATCATCATTTTCGTAAACATCATTTGCCCGGCACCCCATAAAGAGTTCATCACTTTTAAAGCCTGGCCTGGATAATCCTTTTTTATTTTAACGATTACAAGATTATGAAAAACACCTTCTACTGGGAGAACCATATCAACAATTTCTTGGACGGCAGTCATCTTAATTGGAGCAAGAAATATACGTTCCGTTGCCTTTCCTATCCATGCATCTTCTTGAGGAGGGATACCAACAATTGTAGTTAGGTAAACTGGATTTTTTTTATGAGTAATCGCTGTAATATGAAAACGTGGATAAAAATCAGCTAAAGAGTAGTATCCTGTGTGATCACCAAAAGGTCCTTCCCAAATATATTCTTCATCAGGTTCAATATAACCTTCTATTACAAAATCGACATCAGAAGGAACTTGCATATCAATTGTTAAACATTGTACTAATTCAACACGCTTCTTTCGTAAAAAACCTGCAAGCATGAATTCATCAACACCATCGGGTAATGGTGCAGTACCGGAATACGTATATGCAGGATCTCCACCAATGGTAACAGCAACAGGCATTCTTAATCCTAGCTTTTTATACTCATTAAAATGTCGAGCTGAAACTTTATGTCGGTGCCAATGCATAGCAGTCATTGTAGGATTAAAAACTTGCATACGATATAATCCTACGTTTCGAATTCCAGTTAATGGGTCTTTCGTTTGAATTACTGGCAAGGTAATAAATGGTCCGCCATCTTCAGGCCAACATTTTAAAACAGGTAATTTAGTAATATCTGGGTCCTTCATAACCACCTCTTGACATGCACCCTTGCCTTTTACATTTTTTGGCATCCATGATGCAATTTCTCCTAATTGAGGGAGCATTTTCAACTTATCAATAAAGTTATGTTTAGGACCTGTAAGTGTTTTAAAAAGCCCTTCAATATCTTTAGCGATATCATCTAGCTTTTCAACACCTAAAGCCATTGCCATTCTTTTTTCTGTACCCATCGAATTAATTAACACAGGGAAGTCGTATCCTGTATTTTCGAATAACAGAGCTGGTCCGTATTCTTTCGACACACGATCAGTAATTTCTGTAATTTCTAATTCAGGATTTACGTATTCCTTAATTCGAACTAACTCACCAGCTTCTTCAAGAACACTAATAAAGTGATTTAAATTTCTATATGCCATGTTACTATGATATTCAATAATTACAACAATAAAAAAGGGAATATGTTTATCTAAAATTCTACTCTTGAAAAGAATATTCAAAACGATGAACAATATGAGTATCACGACCTGCTCTTGTCAAGTCTGTTTCGTAAAGAGTTTCTTCTATTACCATATCTTTATCATCATAAACATAACGACTTCGAGTAATTACAAAACCATTTTCTTCACTTAAAGATTCTTCCAAAAGATTCCCTCGTTCATCATATTCATATTCAGAAATACGAACATAAAAACTTTGCGATTCACGTCGTATTAATTTCCCAAGCTCATTATAAATAGAATTTATTTCAGCAATCACTTTATTTGTTTCATTGGTTTGTTTAGAGTTGATTTCTTTTCCTTCATTGTCAAAATCAAAAGTTAATGTGCCTACTGTTTTACCTAAAGAATCTTGTTCTTCTTGCAGAACCAATAATTCTTTATCGTTGTAAGAAAAAACATAAAAGGATTCTGCTTCATCTTGATAATTTTTCACATGCTTTTTAATAGCATTTCCTTTATCATCATACGAAATCCATTCTGTTTGCTCATGTTCGCCGTCAGCATCGTATTGATCGATTTGGATGGGTTTACCATTTTCAGAATAAACATATTGAGTTATTTCACCTTGTTCATCTGCATACATTTTTGTGATTTTTATTGGATTCCCAATTGCATCACGCTCAGTAATAAAACTTTCTTCGATTCCCTCTCCTGGAATTGTAATTTTATGAAGTAAGGTATTTCCCTTCTCATTGTATTCATATTGATGAACCTCTTCAATTTGCCCATTATCAAAATATTTTGTTTCCACTGTCGGAAGCCTATTCATATCAAACTCAGCTTCCCAAATAATATATTCTTTTACAGACTCCTCATTTGCACCAGATCGCATTATTGAGCGGATGGGGGTTGCATATTTCTTAATGCTTTTTACTATTGCTTGATTAGGCTTTTCCAATGGTTTATGATTTTAATATTACTTATTTAATAAATTAAGATTTTATTTCTTCATTTACAAAAGATACTGTTTTGTATTTACGTTTAAAGACTCCATATGAATACATCTTTAAATGGTCCATACTGCACTATCCTTTTTTTGATTAATCAAATTATCACTTTACTAGATACAACGAAGAATAAGGCATCTTTTCATTATTTTGACATTGTATTAGGTTGTAAAGGAAGTAATTCTTGATAATTATTCTTTGGTTTTGCTTTATGAAATTTTTTATTCCAAAAAGTAAAACTCTTATGTGCTTATTGATTCTTGTTTAACGAAATAAAGTTATTGTTAGGACTCATTTTTAGAAACGTGCCCCCTTTAGCCTTAGTTAGTAATTCAGGACTAAACTAATAATGAGCGTAATTCAAATTGCTGTAACAAGTTCTTACTGATTTTTCATTGAAGCTATTCGAAATTAATCTTTTTGTGTTTTGTAAAGTTAAATGGAATGTCCTTTTTGTAAACTATGGACTGCATGGGGTAAAATTTTTCAATAAATTGAAACAGGATTAATTTGATTAAAAAAGATTAAAAAGATTTTTGAGCTTAGTTTTCAATATTACTAATTTGGATTCTTTATTCCTAATTTATACCCCTGCCAAGCTTTCCTCAGTTTATAACTCAGGACTAAATTACTACTGAGTATAATTCAAATTGTTTTAACAAGCTATCACCAATTTATCATTAAGGTTTTTCGAATGTAATCAAAATGTATTTTGTAAAGCTATATGGAATAATCTTTTTACAAATAAAGGACAGCATTTATATTTCTAGAGTAAGCAAATTTTGTAGAGCTGAAGCTACGTTTTCATGAACTTAATCGTTAAATAAATTGGAAGGTCTTTAGCTAAAAAATAAAGACAGAATTATAGAATGCACTCTGGCACTTTCCTAAAACAAAAAATGAGTTACGAAATATCGCAACTCATTTATTATCAAGTACTCGGGACGGGAGTCGAACCCGTACAGCTGTTAAGGCCACAGGATTTTAAGTCCTGATTTTCAGCAATTTAAGCCTATAAAGTGATTGAAATGATTGTTTTTAAGGCGCAATTCAAGGCAAAATTGAACATTTCCGCA
>JANPGA010000537.1:0-3346 GCA_031423735.1 Bacteroidota bacterium
CTCCCCTTATTATTATTGCCGATCACATTTTTCCTAAAATAAAAGAAGAGTTACGGAATCACAACATTGCATATTTAGAAGCCAACGGAAATATTTGGCTAAAATTTGGAAAAAATTTGTTGTGGATTGATGCAAATAAAACACTCCCTGAAGAGAAGGAAAAAATTAATCGTGCTTTTACAAAAACAGGATTAAAAGTTTTGTTCGATTTCTTGCGTGATGAAAAACTGATTAATGTTCCGTATCGTGAAATTGCAAACCGAGCAGAAATAGCTTTAGGTAATGTAAACTACATTTTAAATGGATTAAAAGAGAAAGGCTTTATTTTAAAAATGAATAAAGACGAATATAAATTAACCAATAAAAAAGACTTGCTGAATACTTGGATGATAAAGTATGCAGAAAAATTAAAACCCGAATTAGAAATAGGAACATTCCGATTTTTAAAAGAAGAAGATTTTATTAATTGGAAAAGGTTGCCGATAAAACAAGGCAAAACGTGGTGGGGTGGCGAACCTGCCGGAAATTTATTTACCGATTATTTAAAACCTGCCGTACTTACACTTTATACGCTCGAAACAAGAAACGAAATGATAAAGCATTACAGATTAATTCCCGACCCGAAAGGAAATGTTAAGGTGTATAAAAAGTTTTGGAAGCACGATGAAGTAAACGACAATACAGTTCCACCTTTATTAATTTATACCGATTTAATGAATACAGGTGACCATCGCTGTATTGAAACAGCACAAAAAATGTACAATGAATTTTTTAAAGAAAAATTTTGAGCGATTAAAAAACGAAGGTCTTAAAGACACTTTTGAAGTGTTGGAACTGGCTTTTAAAAAGTACGGTATCGACTATTATTTAATTGGCGCACGAGCAAGAGATTTATGGACAGATCATATTGCACTTGGCGATAAACGAACTACAGTAGATGTTGATTTTTGTATTTACATAAATGAACACGAGCAATACAAAACCCTCGTAAAAGATTTGGTTGGAACCTATGGATTTTCAAGAGACGAAGAAGAACCTTATCGTTTTTACTTTAACGGAACAATTGATTTAATTCCTTTTGGTGGCATAGAAAAAGATGGAGAAGTATTTTTGGAAAATCCTCCTACCGAACTTTCTGTATATGGAACAAAAGAAGCGGTAGCTTATGCCGAAATTGTTGAAGGAGCATTTAAAGTTGTTACTCTGCCTGGCTTGTGCGTGCTAAAATTAATTGCGTTTTACAAAAAGCCAGATAGAAGGGCGAAGGATTTAGAAGACTTTTTTTTTCTGTTGGAGAATTATGGGGAGATAGCCGGAGACCAATTGTTTGAGAGTATAGAACACGAGGATTTAATAAAAGACGATTTCGAATTAACCCTTGCATCTGCACGATTACTTGGCAGACAAATTAAAAACATCGCATCGGGCAGTCAGGAATTATCAATTAAATTAAACCAAATTTTAGTAAGTCGTTTACAAAGTTTTTCTGACAAAGAAATTGATTCAATGTATCAAGTAAGAGATAATGGCGACACGTTGGTTGAGCGATTTAAATTAGTTACTGAAGTAATAAAAGGACTGAACGATTAAAATGTTGATTGGTATGAAAATCTAAATCCTTGCAACTCCCAGTATAAAAACGATCTACCTTTTGAAGGTATAAAATATATAATGATGCCATCCTGTTCTAACTAAAAAGAGGCTGTCGCTTATGAGCCAGCCTCAACGTTTAATTAAAGGGAACATTATCGAAAAAAATAGATGATTTAAAATACCTTGAAATAAGGTCAACTTATCTCCCAACTACGCCAAGCCCCATCTGATATTATTGTGTCATTTGCCCAATTAGTTTAGCAAGAAAACCCGGGAATATTTATTTTATTGATGCACCAATATTCATATTCGTATTTCAACTTAAAACCTCCAATTCCTGCAAAATGCGTACTTTCATTTCCATATTCTATAATACCGGTATAGTCTATATCAAAACTGACGTCCGCTATATCTTCGTCTATTTTCAATGATAATATTTTTAAATGTTGTAATTTAAATGAGCTAAAAGCCTCCCTAAATGCTTCTATTTTCTTAAATGCATCTTTTTGTTTTATAATGCCGTCAAAAGAATGAATTTCATTGGACAATGCCATAAAGGATGGATTTAGGCTTCTCTTTTTATTTAAAATCAACTCTACAAACTCTTTACAATGAGTTTTAATATCATGTTCGTGATTGGGATGAAATTCTTCATAAATAAAATTATGGATCATTCCTTCAATCATCATATCGTCTATCTCTTCAAGAAATAATTCTTCTGTAATAAAACGGTATAACTCACGATCCTCTACTTTGCAAATGGTATCAATACACAGTCCTTTTTGAACAATCAGATTTAAAATTCTTTTTAGTTCGAAATTTATTTCAACTTCGAGAATTTCATTTACATTTATATATGTTGGCTTCTCAATAAAATCATAAATCAAAATTCTTTTACTTTTCGAATACGAATCTTCAAATTTTTGTACTTGACTTAGCCACTGCCCTTCCTGTTCTGGAGATAATTTATTTTCGGATGGCGACAAAAAATTTGCACTATGCTCTAAAGAAAGTTTCATTTTCTTGATTTCGTTCTCAATCCCGAGTTTGTTAAGATCGTCTTCTTTGTTTTCCATATAATACCAAATATACATATAATTTACTTTTTTTATAAAAATCGGTTTTTTATCGCGCAACACCATCTTTTGTCGCCCTCCAATACGCTATAAATTTTCACTGCTTTTTGGTTGGCACTATAATTTCAAAAAAAATTTGCACTTCAAGAATAACTATTGCGTAATCCATCAATACACCCTTTGGAATTTGATGCATCAAACTATTTTTCCAATTGGGTTTTAATATTTTTTCTTGTCTTGGGTTTATTAATTGCTCTACCCCTGTAAATTCAAGATTTTTGTATTTCACTTTCTTTTTAAATGCTTTCACAATTTTTTTACATATTTTAAAAACAAATCAAAATTTGGTTTCTTTAAAAATTCAGCCAAGAAAGCAATACGCTTGGTTGCAGAAATATTATTAACGAATTTGGGCTAATGGACATTTGTGGTGATAAAAAGCGCTGAAACCCTTGAAGTATATAGCTTTGCAGTAATGAAAGGGATACAGACAACAAAATCCCCTGAATATCAGAGGATTTTGCAGTAAATACAAACTAAAATACGTATCCAGCTCCAAACACAACCTAAACAACATACTTAAAGATACTAGAGATTTTGCTCGCCTGTGGGAGCTATATGGTTACCAGATTAAAGAAGTCTAAAAAAAATTACTTCTACCAAAATCATAGAATAAG
>JANPGA010000538.1:0-5818 GCA_031423735.1 Bacteroidota bacterium
AAGGTATCTACTGATGTACTAATATCAACAAAAGGCAATGCTTCTTTCATAATAGATTCTACCGTTTCATTTTTAGATTCTGGATTATTAAGAATTTTATCAAAAACTAATTTTTCATAAATTGAACCCACTATTCGATTGTCGGATGTTACTGGTAATTGAGAAAAATTATTTTCTGTAATTAATTTCAATGCTTGGGAAATTGTATCTTTCTTATCTATGGTTATTAAATCTACATTTTTTCTAGAAGTAACTATATCTGCGGCAGTAAATCCTTTTTTATCAAAGTATCCCATTTTACGCATCCATTCATCATTAAAAATCTTCCCCAAATATCGAGTTCCGTGATCATGAAAGATAACCACAACAACGTCATCTTTTTTTAATTGATCCTTTAATTGGATTAAACCAGCAATTGCAGTTCCAGCTGAATATCCAACCCAAATACCTTCTTGCTTACAAATTTCTCGAGTCATTATTGCTCCATCTCTATCAGTAACTTTTTCAAAATGATCAATCATTGAGAAATCGTAGTTCTGTGGGATGAAATCTTCTCCGATTCCTTCTGTTACATAGGGATAAATTTCATTTTTATCTAAAATGCCTGTTTCATGATATTTCTTTAGTGCGGAGCCATAGGTATCCATTGCCCAAACTTTAATATTAGGATTTTTTTCTTTTAGGTACATTGCAGTTCCTGTTACAGTTCCACCCGTTCCAGCCCCAACTACTAAATGAGTAACTTTTCCTTCCGTCTGTTCCCAAATCTCTGGTCCAGTTTGTTCGTAATGCGCTTGACGGTTTGATAAATTGTCATATTGATTTGGGTAAAATGAATTTGGAATTTCCCGACTTAATCTAGCTGAAACTGAATAATAAGAACGGGGGTCTTCTGGCTCTACATTAGTAGGGCAAACAATCACTTCAGCTCCAAAAGCACGAAGAGCATCAACTTTTTCTTTCGATTGTTTATCAGTCGTAGTAAATATACACTTATAACCTTTAACAATTGCTGCGATAGCAAGCCCCATTCCTGTATTTCCAGAGGTGCCTTCAACGATGGTTCCGCCTGGTTTTAATTTACCAGATTTCTCAGCATCTTCTATCATTTTCAACGCCATTCTATCTTTTATAGAATTGCCCGGATTAAAGGTCTCTACTTTAGCCAAAACAGTTGCTGGAATGTCTCCTATTACTTTATTTAATTGAACCAATGGAGTGTTACCAATAGTTTCTAGAATGTTTTTACAATAGCTCATTAATCTATTTGTGTTTTTTTGATTTATGGTCTGCGAAGGTAGTTAGTTTCAAACTTGTATCACTATAAAATGCACTTTTTGATGAGCGATTTATTGTATTTGAAATAAAAAGGACTAATTTTTTTAAAAGGTACTAAATAGATAAAGACTCAACTGTTTTTCATTGGATAATGCTTGTTAATAACTGTAATTGCATTATTTACCCTTTCATTTCCTTTGCCCGAAATTATTTCGAATGTTGCATTGGATGAGAGTAATGATTGATAATATAAATTAAACAAAAAATCTCTTTTATCGGGATGCTCCCTAAGCGGATCAAATTCCCATTCTAAGTCAATATCGCAAAGTAAAAACAGGTCATATTTCCTTTGATTTTCTTCTTCTAAAATCCAAAAATTGCAATGGTTATATTTTACTTGACTCCAAATTTTTATTACAAGCAGAGTTGTATCGCAGATCAGTAAATCACCAACATTTGAACTAATTAAATCTTCAACTTCAATTTGTTTTTTTGCAATTTCGAGTAAATCAGATTCCTCGTAATCAGACCTTAAATTATTTAGATAGTCTCTCGCAACTTCAGGAACAAAATGAGTTTTAAAATAGTTGGAAAGTGATTCTGATAATGAAGATTTTCCGGTACTCTCAGGACCAACAATTGCAATTTTATACTGCTTTTTCATAAGTATCTAATTGCTTTTTCCATTCAAAATATCCCCAAATTGCTAGTACGAAATATACTAAGAATAATAGTGAATATAAATACAAATTTTTATTTAAATAAATACCAATATAAGTGATGTTTACTACCATCCAGAAACCCCAGTTTTCAATTTTTTTCTTTGCAATCATCCATTGAGCAACAAATGATATTGAAGTTGCAGATGAATCAAGCCATGGGAAAGAAGCATCTGTAAATTGTGCTAAAATATAGCCAAGCAGGAGGGATGTGAAACAAGCAATAATTAATAAAAAAACAATTTCTCTAATATTTAATTTGCTTATTTTAATTTCTTTAGCTTTTTTATTACTGTGCCATTTTACCCATCCATAAGTCAACAAAATTAAATATACAATTTGTTGCAAAGAATCAGCGTAAAGATTTTGAGAATAGAATAAAAACATAGAAAGTAAAACATTTATTATCCCAATTGGAAAGCACCAAATTTTTTCTTTCAAAGTGAGATAAATTCCTAATACTCCAGTAGTAAAACCTACGATTTCTATAATGTTCACTGTACAAAGTTAGTAAAGCACTTTATCTAAAAATTCGGAAATTAAATAATCTTGTAGTTTGCGTTCTGTTTTAAAAATTCAACTAAAATTCAAAAAATAAGATTTGCTTAACTTTATTTAATATAAATAGTTGATATATAGTAATTTAAGTTATTTGTATTATTCAAAGATTTGTACTAAACTAAGTTTGCCACTTGACTTATATGATTATGATGCTTAAATTTGTAAAGGCAAATAAATACATGAGAAACGAAACATTTAATCGAATCATTGAAGCATTACAAGTAAAGTATTATCGATCGGCATTACGAGAGATCATAAAGCCTGCTGAATTAAATGCTTCTATTGAACCTCGGAATGTTCTAGTTCAAATTAATTCGGGTAATTGTTATGGCGAAAAAAATTTCACCAGAATAGAACCAGGGTCTTTTTATTTTATGCCAGTAGGAAGTCCTATTTATTTCAGACATGGCAAATCAGAAAAATATAATGTTTTTGGAAAAGAAGGATTTAATTCACCTGAACATCGAGAGGAATTTGTTAAAACAATTAGTATCTCAGATAGTCACGATCAAAACAAAGATATCTTTTCAATCATTGGATTTGATGTTGCAATTTATGGCGCAATACCGTTTTTTTCAATCCTAGAATTGCCTTGCTTTATCATTCCTTTTGATGAGGAGTTGAATTACTTAATGCAAGCCTTAATCACCGAAGAAGAAGAAAAACGTTTAGGCCGTGATAGATTGTTAGGTAACTTAACGGAAGAATTAGTTTTACATATTTGTCGTTATATTTATAACAAACCAGAGTATCAACATAATTTTGAAAAAATCAATTTTTTATTGGACAAAAGGTTGGTAAATATTATTCAATATATTCAAAATAATTTGAAAGACGATTTATCAAATCAAAAAATTGCAGATTTAGCATATGTATCCAAAGATTATGTTGGTCAATTTTTTAAAACATTAACAAATACAAATCTTCAAGACTATATTGAGAATCAAAGATTAGAAAAAGCACATAATTTATTAAGAACTACCAAGGATAATATTCAAGAAATTGCTCTTAGTGTTGGATTCAAAGATCCAGCATATTTCAGTAGGAGATTTAAAATTAGATTTAAGCAAAATGCTAATCAAATTCGAAAAGATATTATTGTTAATCTTTAAATCGAAATGATAAAAAAATTATTTTGATAAATTATGTACTGCTTCCGATATCGAAAAAATTAAGGAAGGATCCTTTTCAACACTATTTCCAATCACAATTAAATCTGCACCAGCTTTACAATTTGCAATAGCTTTTTCTGGAGTACGTATTCCTCCTCCAACAATAAGTGGAATACAAATCATTGAATTTATTGCCTGAATCATTTCAACGCTCACAGGATTTAAGGCACCACTTCCTGCCTCTGCAAAAATTAATTTTAAGCCTAACTGTTCTCCAGCTAAAGCGGTGCAAGCAGCAATATCTGTTTTATCTGCCGGAATGGGAACTGTATTACTTACATACTGAACTGTAGTTGTATTTCCACTATCAATTAATATATAACCAGTAGGCAAAATTTCAAGGTTTGATTGTTTCAATCGAGGACTTGCAATAACGTGTTGACCAATTAATAAATCAGGATTTCTACCCGAAATTAATGATAAAAGTAAAATCCCGTCAGCCTCATCTTCAATTTGGTGATGGCTTCCAGGAAAGATGATAATTGGAATCGAACAATTGTTTTTAATAATTCGAATTGTTTTTCTTAAATCACCATTGGTAATTAAACTGCCCCCAACAAAAATATAATCTACCTTACTTCTGGTACATTCAAAGGTAATCTTCAATAAAGAGTCCTCAGTCACCTTATCAGGATCCACTAAAATAGCAACAAGTTTTCGCCCATCACTTTTAGCCTGTAGAAGATTTTTATAAAGTTGATTCATTAAAAAATACTAATAAACAATGTTTTAAGTTTAATTTTCTGCAATAGTATACACGAGCAAGTAGTCCTCCAAATAACGGAAATGATATTGGAATTTTTGGGCTTTATTTTCTTTATTATAAATAACATATCCTTTTCCAACTGATTCATTGTTTTCATACGGCTTAGAAACAATTATGTTTTTTTTGAAAATTATTCCACCACCTCCAATTGCTTTAAAAACCGATTCTTTTACTCCCCAAATAAGACTGAATAAATGCAGTTTTGATAAATTAGCCCAAACAAGTTCCTCATCATTGATAAATCTTTCAGAAATATGTTGAATTCGATCATGTGGCTTTTCAATATCAACACCAATTAGTTTAGTTTTGTGATAGATTAAAGCTACGTAATCTTCTGAATGTGATATAGATATGTGCCCACTAGGAGTTACTAAAATTGGTTTGCCCTCCGAAGTATATTGGTGAATTACCACTTGATCACTAAGCATATTTAACAGAATTTTTGCAACTATTTTCTGCTTTTTACGTTGAGGATGATTAATGCCTGATAGTAAGTCGAATAGGACTTTTTCTGGCTCGTGGATAAACTTTTTTAATTGTTCTTCTGTTTCTTGTATGTTCCAAATCAAAATACGGAAGTCAATGGTTGATATTTCGTTCAAGATTAATGGCATATGTTAATTAATATGTAATATTAATGATTGTTAGCTTAAACAGTAATTCATAACTTCGCACAAATTAAAATTTAAAAAATGATAAAGACTCAAACAGAGCAATACGTTAAATTTAAGGTTAAAGATATTTCTTTAGCTGAATGGGGACGCAAAGAGATTAAATTGGCTGAAGTTGAAATGCCAGGATTAATGTCGCTTCGTGCTGAATATGGTGCACAAAAGCCATTGAAGGGAGCTCGTATAGCTGGTTGCCTTCACATGACTATTCAAACTGCTGTTTTAATTGAAACTTTAGTTGATTTAGGTGCTGAAGTAACTTGGTCATCTTGTAATATTTTCTCAACACAAGATCATGCTGCAGCTGCCGTTGCTGCTGCTGGAGTATCGGTTTATGCTTGGAAAGGTTTAAATGAACAAGAATTTGATTGGTGTATCGAACAAACACTATTTTTTGGTGAAGATCGTCAACCTTTAAATATGATTTTAGATGACGGTGGTGATCTTACTAATATGGTTCTTGATCGTTATCCTGAATTAATATCCGCAATTAAAGGGATTTCTGAAGAAACTACTACCGGAGTTCATCGCTTATATGAGCGTATGAAAAATGGTACATTACCTCTTCCTGCAATTAATATTAATGATAGTGTTACCAAGTCTAAATTTGATAACAAATATGGTTGTCGTGAATCTTTAGTTGATGCGATT
>JANPGA010000539.1:0-8171 GCA_031423735.1 Bacteroidota bacterium
AACAGGATAAATTCCTGCAAATACCATTGGCTTTACATCTTCAAAACCTGCAATGTTTTCTAAACAAGGTCTTGCAACATGTGTTAATGTATCTCCAACTTTTACTTCTTTGGCTTCTTTAATTCCTGAAATAATATATCCAACATCGCCAGTCTTTACAACGTCGCGAGGTGTTTTTGTCAATTTTAAAATCCCAATTTCATCAGCATGATACTCACTATCTGCCGCCGCAAATTTCACATGATCACCTTTACGGATTTCGCCATCCATAATGCGGAAATACGCAATGATCCCTCTAAAAGAATTGAATACAGAATCAAAGATTAAAGCTTTTAAAGGAGCGTTAGGATCACCTTTGGGATGAGGAATTCTTTCAACAATGGCACTTAAAATCTCATGAACTCCCATCCCAGTTTTACCTGAGGCGGCAAGAATTTCTTCACGATCACATCCTAAAAGGTCAACAATTTGGTCTTTTACAACCTCTGGTTCAGCACTTGGAAGGTCAATTTTATTTAAAATAGGAATAATCGTTAAATCATTCCCTAATGCCAAATAAAGATTTGAAATCGTTTGAGCCTGAATACCTTGTGCAGCATCTACGATAAGTAAAGCGCCTTCACAAGCAGCAATGGAACGAGAAACTTCGTACGAAAAATCAACGTGTCCTGGCGTATCTATAAGGTTAAGAATGTATTTTTTACCATCTTTTTCATAGTTCATTTGAATAGCATGACTTTTAATAGTGATGCCTCTTTCACGCTCAAGATCCATATCATCAAGCACTTGCGCTTGTGAATCTTTCTTTGAAACGGTGTTAGTGTACTCCAACAAACGATCAGCAAGCGTTGACTTACCATGATCGATGTGGGCGATAATACAGAAATTACGAATTTGCTCCATTGGGACTGCAAAAGTAGTGATAGTGTAAGGATTTTCAACTCAATACCCTAATTAAAGGCTCGAATGTTTAAGATTTACTTTGAACTTTTATCTTTGCAGCATGCAAGAACAAGTAAAACCAGCCGTAAAGTGGCGAATCTGGCTAAAGCGGATCGGAATTGCCGGTTTCTTGTTTTTCCTAATAAAAGGATTGATTTGGCTAGTTCTTGTTTGGTGGCTAGGAAAGGAATATTTCTTCGGTTAATGATGGTTGCTTTTTAAAAAGATTTTCATTTTTTTTATCATTTCTAATTTTAAATAAACCCGCTCTATTTACTTAAATCATTTGCAATAGGATTAACATTGATCAAATACCTATTTTTATCAAATTCTTAAAACATTCATGATTCTAGAAACTGATATTTGGGTAATATTTACAATTGTAGCACTGTTTATTATCACTTTGATAATTCACAAGGCAATGATAGTTATCGAAAAAAATGGTTTATTATCAAATTCAAATTTAGAATTACAAGAATCAACGATAGAGGTTCGGCAGTACAGAAATTTGATTTTAACAGTATCAATTTCAATGACTCTATTTTTTATAGGGTATAAAATTGCAGTGTTTGCAGGAATACTTAATCATGTTATTGATTGGCTTCATCTTTTAATAAGATGGGCACACGTTGTACTTGGCATTTCATGGATTGGCGCTTCGTTCTATTTTATTTTTCTAGAAAACAGTTTAAATCGTACAGAAGATTTACGCGACGAACTTGCTGGAAATCTCTGGGCCGTTCATGGTGGCGGATTTTATTATGTCGAAAAATATAAAACAGCACCGGCAACTTTTCCAAAGAAATTACATTGGTTTAAATACGAAGCATACTTTACATGGTTTAGTGGATTTATTCTTTTATCGTTGGTGTATTATTTAAATGCCAACACTTACATGATTGATCCTGCTGTTGCAGATATTTCTCAATTAACAGCAATTGGAATTGGCGTAGGTACTTTATTATTTGGATGGATTATTTATGATCTGCTATGTAAGTCGCCGTTGCTTCAACAAAAAAAATTATTTGCTTTAACTGGATTTGTAATTGTTACGGCAATATCTTTTTTTCTTAGTCATTATTTAAGTGGACGAGCTGCGTTTATTCATATAGGTGCGTTGCTAGGAACGATCATGGTAGGGAATGTTTTCTTCGTAATTATTCCTGCACAAAAAGCATTAGTAAAAGCAGCCAAAGAAGGGAAATTAGTAGACCCAGCTCTCGGCAAATATGCCGGATTACGTTCACTGCACAATAACTACATGACTTTGCCAGTAATTTTTGTAATGATTAGTAATCATTTTCCATCAACATTTGGAAATACATTTAATTGGGCCGTCCTTGCAGGTTTAACGTTGATGAGTGTTGCCGTTCGCCATTATATTAATATGCATGAAAAAGGTGAAAAAGCAATTTGGATGATTCCATTTGCAGTAGTTTGTTTAATTGCATTAGTAATTGTAACAGCACCAACTCCAACAAATAAATCCTTAAAAAACGCTACAACAGTTCAATTCGCACAAATTCAACCAATAATAAAAAAACGTTGTGCGGTTTGTCATTCGGCTAATCCTACTGATGATGTACAGCTTATTGCTCCCAATGGAATTATGTTCGATAGTCCTGAACAGATTAAAAAAATGTCGGAGCGAATTTTAGTTCGTGCAGTGCAAACGCGTACAATGCCTCAAGGAAACAAAACAGGAATTACTGACGAAGAACGAGAACTTATTGGAAGTTGGATTGAACAAGGATCAAAAATTAATTAAGCTAGTTCCAATTAATTATTTTTGTATTTTCTTTTTTGATTTTAAAGAAAAGTAATATTTCGTCTAGCATTTTTTCTCTAATTACAAGGATTAATTCACCATTAAAATTATCTTTCATCAAAATACTCTTTAGCAATTTTGCGAAACCTTTGTCTTGCAATTCTAAGGGACCAATTTCATCGATAATTACAACCTCAGTTTGATTGCTACATGCATTTTCGATTACCTCACTTGCCCAATCAAAAGCTAGTTGTGAAAAATGAAATCGTCCAATCTGTAATGCACTTGAATCTTCACTTGTAGTTTCCATAGACTTCTTTTCGTCATTCACGATATTTTGAAAAAAGCGAATATCATTTATGACTGGTGAAAGAATCCCAGCAACATCTTTTTTCTCTTTAATTAGTTTTTGTAGATAAGTCGTTTTGCCACTATGAATGGGCCCTGTTACAATACTAATTTTCATTTCTTTGAAGTTGGAAAAATATTAGTCCGATGGATTTATTGATACGCTTGAAATAAGGATCCTTCGCAGTTGCTTTCCACGAAAAAATAGCAATTGCCTTCATTTCAGGCATTAGTTGCAATAACTGATTTATCTCTTTTGAAAATTTATTTTTTGTGTTCTCCAACCAACGGTTAAATAATTTTCTCAAAATTGGTGTGATGATGAAATACCAGAAAAATGTAAGTATTAATGCACGTATAATTAGTTTAATTGCTTTACTTTCAATCATCGCAAATATGCCATTTTCCATATACGATTGCCCTAAAATAACAATAGCGAAAATTGCTAATATCCAAAATAGTAATGAAGTCTTCTTCTTGTTCTTTAAATTTTTCTCGATCTCCAAAGAGAAAATAGTACTATCAATACTTTTAAAATTCATTTGTCCCACTGCAATAATTTTCGGTAATCGAACAGCATACATTCCTGTTATTATTCCCATCAATAAATACATTGATAAATAAGTAATCACGATATATAGACTATAACTTGTCTCACTAAATCCCATCTCTTTTGTTACGGAGTTTAAAAATTGATCAATTGCTTTCCAAAAGTCAACACCAAATAATATAATTAGGATAATTACTTTTTGTATTGCCGATTGCATCAATGCAAAAATTGAAAGTATGAATGCAGAAATGCGATAAGTAATTCCGATTGCAAAAATTATTTCTGCAAAAGCTCCCTGAAGAAACACAGCGAAATAGGCAGCTAATGGAGTATACGGACTAAGTATTGCCTTCACAATAATGACAAGAATTGTTGCTTTTAAAATTGATCCATATTCATGCTTTGGCAATGTTAATGCGCAAATACAAATTACAGCAAAGGCAGCAAGCACTAATCCTGAAAATGGCATTTTTAATGCATGTAATATTCCTCCCAGAAATGCTTCACTGAATGCCCATAAAGCAGTAATGCGCAACTGATTCTCTTTGAATTCGCTATTCACAATCGATATTATAACTCAACCTTTTTATATTCTTCAACAATTAATTGATCACCAACGTTAACTATTCCTCCAATTTCTAGAATTAAATTCTGACCAAATAAAACAGAATTATTTTTTCTTCTGTAAGTGCTTAATGTTTTTAAGGGTTCGTTGCTTCGCTCTGCTGAATCCTGATCTATGGTTGTGATTATACATCTGCCGCATGGTTTAACTGCTAGAAAAGATACTTCTGCTATTTTAAATTTTTCCCAATCATCTTCTTCAAAAGCGTCACCTCCACTAAACACGAAGTTTGGACGAAAGCGATTCATCGGAATCTGATCCGCCAAGCGATTGTTCAAATCCGACAATGTTGATTCTCCAATAATTAAAAAGGGATAGCCATCCGCAAAACTTACTACATCATTGTCCTTTGCATAGTCTTGGTCAATATATCGTAGTGAGTAATCTGGCATATAAACTAATCGACAATTTATCCCCAACAATTGCAAAAACCATTTATCAACAACTTCGCTAAAATGTATTGCCAGACAAGTATCCTCCCAAATCGTCACAATAAATGAATCACCTTCACTAATAGAAAATGGAATTATAATTCGTTCAATGGCGTCGTGTTTGTGAGATAACTCAAATCCTTCTTCTACAAATCGAACGTTTATCAATGCCATTGCCGCACATTCTCGTTGTGAGATAAAAACATTATCTTCATTAATCAGCATCCATCTTCTGTCATATTTTAATCCACGTTCCTCTGCAACGGCTGACGTAAGGCTTATTCCGCCAAGCGATTTTACAGGGTAAATGGTGATGGAAGTGAGGTGAAGTTCTTTCATGCTTCGATATTAACGATTGTGCGTTCAAATTTAGTATTCGATTGCGAATATAACGTAATAGAATTAATTAACTTTACACTCCAATAAATAATATGCTCGAATTTATCCTAAATAATAAAACAATACATACGGATTTACCTCCCGGAATGCTCATGCTTGATTTTGTTAGGTATGCGTCGCATCTTAAAGGAACTAAAATTGGTTGTCGCGAAGGCGACTGTGGAGCATGTACGATTTTAGTTGGTGAGATTATCGACAATGTTTTGCGTTATCATTCTATGACTTCCTGTTTAATGCCAATAGGAAATGCAAATGGAAAACATATTGTTACTGTTGAAGGGATCAATATGGAAGAGCTTAGTCCAGTTCAGCAAGCAATTATTGAAGAAGGTGGTACTCAGTGTGGGTTTTGCACGGTTGGTTTTGTGATGTCGCTTACTGGTTATTGTTTGGATGAAAAAAAATCTTGTAATGAAAATGCAATTGCAGCAATTGATGGAAATATTTGTCGGTGTACTGGATATAAATCATTAGAGAAAGCAGCATTTAGCTTAACCGAGAAATTGCAAGATCGAAATCCAAATGACAGAACAAATTGGTTAATCGAAAATAAATTTATTCCTAGTTATTTTTCAAATATAAAAAATCGTTTAGTGGAATTGTCGAAGGATATAAAGGTAAATACTTCAGCAATTAAAGTTGGTGGCGGAACTGATTTGTATGTTCAAAAACATGATAGTATGGTTCATGCTGAGATTGATTTTATGTTTGATAAAACAGAATTGAATGGAATAAAGAAAGAGGGAAACACCATTTATCTTGGAGCATCAGTAACAGTGGAGGATATTCGATCCAATGCAATGATGCTT
Source organism: Bacteroidota bacterium (assembly GCA_031423735.1). GTDB lineage: Bacteria > Bacteroidota > Bacteroidia > AKYH767-A > OLB10 > JANXSD01. Next base: position 5,873 of record JANPGA010000539.1, read on the forward strand.
GAATTATTTCCTGATTTGATTCAACATTTAAAGTTTGTTTCCTCAACACCCATACGTAATATGGCTACTATTGCAGGGAATTTTGTAAACGCTTCTCCTATTGGAGATATGACCATTTTCTTTTTAGCATTAGATGCAAGTATTGTTTTGTCGGATTCAAAAAACACTAGAACAATTAAATTGAAAGATTTTTATAAAGGCTATAAAACACTTGATAAGATTTCGGTTGAGTTTATTGAGCAAATTTATTTTGATGTGCATGATAAAAACACACATTTTAACTTTGAAAAAGTTTGTAAACGAACACATCTTGATATTGCAAGTGCAAATAGTGCAATAAGAATTTCAATTAAAGGAAATATCATTGTAGATGTTGCTGTTACTGCTGGAGGTGTATTTGCATATCCACTTTATCTTATAAAAACCTCGACATTTTTAAAAGGAAAAATTCTTATTGCTGAAAATATTTTAGCCGCGGCAGAAATTCTACAAACCGAAATTTCTCCAATTACTGATGCGCGCGGAGATGCAGAATATAAGCGATTACTTACACGACAATTATTCTTTGGTCATTTTATTAAATTGTTTCCATCAATTATATCTGCTGAAGCATTGTTAAAACCAGATTTAATATCCTAGTGTATGAAAAACATTGACTCGAAATCGCATACACGTGGAGAATCTATTTATGTAGATGATATCCCAGTTTTGCAAGGAACTTTATACGCTGCCGTATTTGATTCAACAATAGCTCATGGAAAAATAATTAATCTTGATGTTACCGATGCGTTAGCTGTTGATGGGGTTGAGCGCATTTTGACATCTAAAGATATTCATGGTGAAAATCAAATTGGTGGAATTATTCCTGATGAACAATTATTAGCATCCGAAGTAGTTGACTTTTGCGGAATGCCAATTGCAATTGTTGTTGCCATCAGTGATGAAATTGCACATGCAGCTCTCAAAAAAATTAAAGTTGAGTTCGAAAAATTGCCAGTTATTATAGATCCTCGAGAAGCAGCAAAACAGAATAAATTAATAATACCACCAAGAACTTTTCAAATTGGTGATACGCAAGAGGCATTCACAAACTGCGAATATATTTTTGAAGGTGTTGCTGATTCAGGTGGTCAGGAACATTTGTATATTGAAACGCAAGGTGCTTATGCTATTCCTCAGGAAAATGGAAATATTAAAATTTATTCTTCCACACAAGGACCTACTGCTGTGCAACGAACAGCTGCAAGAGTGCTAGGAATTCCAATGCATAAAATTGAAGTCGATGTAACACGATTAGGTGGCGGCTTCGGTGGTAAAGAAGATCAAGCAACTACTTGGGCGGTTGTAGCTGCGTTAGCAACGTATCATCTTAAAAAACCTGTTAAATGTATTCTGAACAGGATGGAAGATATGCGGATGACTGGGAAACGCCATCCCTATTCAACTGATTTTAAAATTGGGTTATCGAAAGACTTAAAAATTCTAGCATACGAAGCAACTTTTTATCAAAATGCGGGTGCTGCTGCTGACCTTTCTCCTGCTGTTATGGAACGCACTTTGTTTCATGCTAACAACACGTATTTCATTCCAAATACAAAAGTTACTGCACTAAGTTGTAAAACAAATCTTCCTCCTAATACTGCCTTTCGTGGATTTGGTGGTCCGCAGGGAATGTTTGTGATAGAAGCTGCAATAACTAAAGCTGCTGAGGAATTAGGAATTGACTCAAGTGTAATTCAACATAAAAATTTATTGAAGGAAGATGATCTCTTTCATTACGGTCAACACACAAAAGGATGTGAAGCCCAAAATTGTTGGAATACTGCCATTAAGGATTTTGAGTTTGATAGGTTGACGAAAGAAGTTGATGATTTCAATTCAAAAAATAATTTTGCAAAAAAGGGAATTGCAATTATGCCGATTTGTTTTGGAATTTCATTTACTAAAACATTAATGAATCAAGCACGTGCATTAGTGCATGTTTACACAGATGGAAGTGTGTCAGTAAGTACAGGTGCTGTTGAAATGGGACAAGGAGTAAATACTAAAATGTTGCAAGTTGCAGCTAAAGTATTTTCAATAAAACCTTCAAGAGTTAAAGTTGAAAGCACCAATACAACACGTGTTGCTAATACTTCTCCATCCGCTGCAAGTGCTACTGCCGATTTAAATGGCAAAGCAACAGAATTAGCATGTTTGGCAATTTTATCAAGACTAAAAAAACGTGCAGCTTTTGAATTATCTGGTAGCGAAAGTGAAATCGAAATCAAAGATGAATTTATTTGGATTAACGGAACGC
>JANPGA010000540.1:0-5082 GCA_031423735.1 Bacteroidota bacterium
AAGAATTAAGAATTAAGAATTAAGAATTAGTCATTTAAGGCAAAAATTCGAAAAAAAACTTTTAATTCTTAATTTTTAATCTTTAATTTATTTAATGTAAGTTTAATGTGAATATGTTCCATTTTTTAATGTAACCTATTGTACTTTGTGCGTATAAATATCAAACCAAAAGCTATATGCAAAAGAACGAGATTGAATCGCATTTAAATGTTACGGCAAAATTCGAATTGGTAAATGGAGCTGTTAAATACGGCATTATCAACAAACAATCCGACAGTGAATATTACAAAACAGATTATTATTTTATCTCCTTACAAAACTTAAATAATTTCCGTAAGGCTATTACACAACATAACTACGAATTTTGCAAAGCGTTGATGGAAAAAATTAATGTGAAATTTATTAAAACAGTAACTTACATTTAACACTCATAAATTATAGGAATTTATTTGTAATTAATTCCTATAATCTCACGTACTTCTTTTACAGTTTTAGAGGATGATGCATGTGCTTTTTCTTTGCCCATTTCCATCATTTTAGTGAGATATGCATCATCTGATTCTATTGCTTCGATCTTTTCACGAATTGGATTTAAAAATACAATCATATCCTCTGCTAATTGCTTTTTCATATCACCATACCGAATATTGCAATTGTTATAAGCATCTTCAAAAAAATTCACAGTATCATTAGCTGAAACAACATTCATCAAGGTAAATAAATTTTGAATTGCTTCTGGCTTCACAGAATTTGGCTCCGTAGGACCACCATCAGAAACTGCTTTCATCACTTTTTTGCGAATCACATCTGGCTTTTCAAAAAGATAAACTGCATTTCCTTCTCCTTCCGATTTCCCCATTTTACCGGCGCCATCTAACCCTGGAATCTTTACCAAGCTTTCACCAAAATTAAAAGCAACTGGTTCAGGAAAATAATCAACATGGTACATTCTATTAAAACGATTCCCAAACTGTCGAGTCATTTCTAAATGTTGTTCTTGATCCTTACCTACCGGAACCTTTGCTGCTTTATGAATTAAAATATCTGCTGCCATTAAAACTGGATAGGTTAATAAACCGGCATTTATATTTTCGGGATGCTTCTCAACCTTTTCTTTATATGTAGTTGCTCGTTCTAATTCCCCTTTATAAGCATTCATGTTGAGTAACAAATAAAGCTCAGCTGTTTCTGGAATATCACTTTGAACATACAATGTGCATTTTTCAGGATCTAGTCCACAAGCTAAATATTCAGAAAAGACTTTTCTTACATTCTGCCTTAAATTTTCAGGCGTAGGGTGAGTGGTTAATGAATGATAGTCGGCGATGAAGAAGAAGCAGTTATTTTCCTCTTGCATACGAACAAAATTCTTCATTGCGCCAAAATAATTTCCTAAATGTAGGTTTCCTGTACTGCGAATTCCACTAACAACTGTTTCCATATGGCCACAAAGTTAACGAAAAGCCCTAATTTTACATCGTGAAAAAACTCTCCTTCGTGGCCCGTCGTATTTGGTGCGGTTGGTTTTTCCTCAGTGGCCTATTATCTTTCCTTATTTTATACCCTATTTTCCTTGTATTACTTACGAGAGAAAAATGGTTTCCGCTTGTGTTTCAATTAAAAAAAATATGGGCTCATTGGATATTATTTTCTACAGGTATTCGCTATCAAGTAGAATATGAAGCTCCTATTGTTAAAGGTCAGGCTTATATGATTTGTCCCAACCATAGCTCTTATTTAGATATTGTATTAACAAATATTGCTTTCCCGAATTATTTTCACTTTATGGGTAAAGCCGAATTACTTAAAACACCGCTACTCAATATTTTCTTTAAAAGGATGAATATCACTGTAAACAGAAGCAGTATTACCAATTCTCATAAAGCCTATAAACGAGCGAGCAATGATTTAGCAAAAGGAATTAGCATTGCCATTTTTCCTGAAGCAACCATTCCTGAATGTTCACCAAATTTAACTGCATTTAAAAATGGTCCCTTTAAAATTGCTATTGACCAACAAGTTCCTGTAGTTCCTATCACCTTTCTCGATAATTGGTATTTATTTCCTGACTCTATTAACGAGCGTTATGTAGTACGGCCTGGCCTTTCTAGAATTATAGTACATAAGCCAATTGAAACTATTGGAATGACAGATGAAGATGTGACCAATCTAAGACTTCAGGTTTTTAATTTGATCCAAAAAACACTTACTGAAAAAGGTCGTTTTGATCGAAAAGTTGGTCTTTGCAAATAAAAAAGAGATAAAACCTAAAAAGGTTCCATTTTCATGGAACCTTTTTTATTTACAGAAATGTAAGATTTTCTTAACTGTTAACCGGAACGCAATACTCTTCGAAGGCTGCTATTAAGTTTTCGGCAATCATTGCTGATGAGTGTCCTTCAATATGATGACGTTCTATAAAGTGAACTAAAACACCATCTTTAAATAAACCCATACAAGGTGAAGATGGAGGATACGGCAAAGCATACTTTCGTGCTTGCACAACCGCATCAATATCTTGACCAGCAAAAACCGTAACTAAATGATCTGGCTTTATTTCACTTTTCTGAAGAGCAGTTTTTACTCCTGGACGAGCAGCACCTGCGGCACATCCGCAAACAGAATTCATCACCAATAAGAGTGTTCCTTTGCTATTTGGAATTGCAGCATCCACTTCCTGAGCTGTTTTTAATTCGGTAAAACCTATGCTGGTTAATTCGTTGCGCATTGGAGCGCATAATTGTTCTGGATATGGCATAATAATTTTTTAAAATTTCTGCTGCAAAGGTACGAAGAGGTTTCATCTAAAAACAAAAATGATTGTAATAGTATTTGATATTTTGAATCATTTCCGCGTTTCGATCGTAGTATCATTGTTTCATAATCATTCAATAAGCTCATGAAAACAAAGGATACATCCTCAAGCGATTTTAAAGACGCTTTCCCAAGAATTCGAATTAGTTACGAAAAGCGACTAATTGGATCTAACCTCACTGCATTACCTCTTTTAGGAGAATGGAAATGTAGGCAAGGAAATAGGCTTCCTACCGGGCTTCTTAAGGCATACCCCGAAATTGAGTACGCCTTAAAGGACCTCACTCCTACTCAGTGCAAAGTGCAATTTGGAGAACTACAAATATGGTTCGACCTTGTACCTTTTCCTGAAGCTGGATATGTAGGGATGTATGGCTTCCATATCGAATCGTTGGTACCGGATGTCAAACATAATAAGAGTCGGATGGCCGCTTAGCGGTTAGGCTGTTGGTTGGTTTGAAAGGAACAGTTGGCTTTAATGTTGACTGTTCCTTCAATTTTTTATAATCGTTAAATTTTTAATTGCTCAATAAATTTTTCTTTTCATTAGCAGAGATGCATTCGTGTAAGAACGATGTAAGAAAAAGGATTAAAAGCCTTGAACATCGCGGGTTTCAGAGCGTAATAATACCCGAAACCAAACATCAAACCATTAAACCGCATAAGAACATTTAGAGAACATCTACACACAGTATGAGCAGTCAAACGTTGAATCAGTCTGTAATTGGGGCCACAAAAGTTGGCACATCCAAGTATAGTAAAGTGCTGTTGGTTGACGACAATTCACTTGATAATTTCGTCAATAAAAAACTACTGGAATCGAATGGTTTTGCAGAAGAAGTTACTGCTTATCAGTCACCAATTGAGGCTCTTGATTTTATTAAGAAAGCTAAATTGGCCGATTTACCAGAAGTAATATTTTTAGATATTAACATGCCTGAGATGGACGGATTCCAATTTTTGGATGCCTTTGCTCAACTATCAGAAGAAACTCTACAGCAGTGTAAAATAATTATGCTATCAACCTCCGAAAGTTTTAAAGATTTAAACCGAGCAAATAAAAATCGATTTATTAAAAAGTTTTTAAACAAACCACTTACAGTTCAAACTGTTCAGGCAATTAACGTTTAAATTACCTTTTAGATTTAAAATAATCAGTTAATAAAACTGCACAATCTTCTTCCATTAAACCACCAGTTATTTGAGTGGAAGGATGTAAAATATTGGCAGCAACTTTTTTATAACCTCTTTTGCTATCATAAGCACCAAAAACTATCCTGGTAATTTGGGTCCAATAGGAAGCACCAGCACACATTGGGCAAGGTTCAAGTGTCACATATAAAGTACAGTCTTTTAGATATTTGCCTCCTAAATTATCAGCCGCAGCGGTGAATGCAATCATTTCAGCATGAGCAGTTACATCATTTAATCGCTCCACCATATTATGTGCTTTGGCAATTACTACCCCATTAGCAACTATAATTGCTCCTATCGGAACTTCATCCGCATCAAAAGCCTTTTTCGCCTCGGCAATAGCCATTCGCATAAAATAATCGTCGTTGAGAATTGAGTCCATTTTGCAAAGGTATTTAATTTGAAAAGGCATAATTTAAAAATAAATTTCATTTTACTAGGTAGGATTTCAAAGAAAAAACTTTTTTTAACTTTCCATTTCAAATACTTATACATAGAGTACTTGTGTAAAAGCTTTTAGGAATCATTACGAGTTCCATTTTTCAATCAAAGTATTATCTTATTTTTGACCTCGAAATGGCTAAAAAGCTTCATACCCTCCAATTTGAAGAAGATTATGATTTTATCTTGTTGGGAATTTTCTGTGCATATCGTGATTATCGTCTTTGTTTTGAGATTAATCGTAAGCTAGAAGTTTCTATGGAACGACAACAAGATCTTGAATTAAAGATGGAGAAAAAGGGGTCAAGTAGTTTGTTCTCGATTTTCTCATGCGCTAATTCGGATGAAGAACTTTATTTCATTATCAGTAACAAAGGAAGCAATGGATATTTTGTTCCAGAGATGAAACAAATAGATTATTTCTTAATGATAAAAAATTATAGTAGATATACCTCAGTAGCAGATCTATCTTTAAAACTTCGTGAACTTAAAATTGTAAATGGTGTTATGGAAGTAGAAATGAGTCAAATAAAATCATCAGAAAACTTCTTGATGATTGATCATGTTTAAATAAAAAATAAAAAATTAGTGAGTGATGAGTTACATATTTTCTAAATCTTGTAACTAATAAAC
>JANPGA010000541.1:0-15521 GCA_031423735.1 Bacteroidota bacterium
GTAATTTATATTTTGGTTTAAAGGCGGTTTAACTTTGGTATAGGCTTCAATTGGAATGTAACGAGAAACTACCCATTGAGCAGAATTCAAAAAATTACTTAAATTATAATTACCTTGAATTTGCAAATCAGCAAAATCAGATTTCAAATTAAGTTCTCTTTTAACCCCTAATTTTGACTCGAGAAAAATATGATCACCTTTAACAACTTGACCTTTTTCAGAATAAATAGCATTATTAATCTCAATAGTTCCTATTGCATTATCTAAATTACTTCCAATCATATTGATACTTACATCTGCAGAAAGGTTGGCAGAACTATCCCGATTGAGTAATTTTATTTTACTTAAATTAGCTTTACGAATAGACGAATTAAAATTATAAACAGGAATTTTTGAACTTAAATCTATATCTCCTTTAAAGTCCAAGTTTAAATTCGGGTCATTAATAGAAAGATCTCCATTAAATAATCGCTTTCCAATTTGACCGTTCAATTTAATATTAGAATAAGAATAATTATTCAGTTGCAATTTATTGATTTCCCCTTCGAGCTTAGTATTTAAATTAACTAATTCAAAGCCTCGACCTTTTATATTAGCCTTCATACTCACCTTGCCTAAATCTGGATTGAGCTTTAACAACTTACCCATATCAAAATCAAACAAACTCAAATTACCTGAATAGGTTGTATTCTTATCATTTGGTGCTATCTTTAAATTGATATCGGAGGATATATAGCCGATTTCACTAGTTGTATTTCCATAGGCAACAAAATCATTATAAAAGCCATTGAATTTTCCTTTAAAATGCACCAAACCTAGAACAGATAAATTACTTGGTAAAGAAATTTTATCAGAAGTTTCAAAGGGCCATTGAGGAATTGTTTCTATATCTTTTTTATTCAAACACAAATCATTTACCGAAATTTCCATATAGGTGTTATCAAAATCTGGTAAACCGTTCATATTTACGTCTCCATTAAAATACATTCCCGGGCCATATGCAATATTCATCTTTTTGGCTTTGAATCGAGCCACCGTTCCTTTTGCTTCTCCTTTGAAACTTATTGTTTTATTTAAACCAAACAATTCAGAAGCAAAATAGGAAAGGTCGTTAAATGCTAATTTACTTTCCTCAAAAGAAACATTACACCTCACCTTGTTTACAAAATCTTGAAAATCTTCGATACTATCAAAATCAAAGTGAATATTGGCATTAACCTCACTAAAAGGAGTAACAATATGTAGTTTTTGAAAATCCATTACATTTCCCAATATGGTTGTTTTGGAGGAAAAATCGTTTACTTTAAATCCACTCTTTTCCAAAAAGGATAAATGTTTTAAAGTAAAAGGAAGTGAATCTCCTTTTGGATATAATTCTGATAATTCAACATTTAAATGCCTCAAGTAAATATCATCCCAATCAATACAACGAGTTAAATCATCATGTTTATAATCGCGATAACTAAATGTGTTCTCCACTAATTTCAAAGTTTCAACTTTTACTGTCCATGGCTTTGATTTAGTAGTATCCTTGCCTGATCCTGCAAAGTAATCTATTATAAAATCCAGATTATAATCACGAGGATTTTTGAAATATTTAATAGCAATTCTAGCAGAATCGAGCTCTGCTAAACTTATTGTTATTCGACGTTTTGGAATACTAAATTGACTAATGGAGGCACTAAAAACCTTTGCATATAAAAGGGTATCACGTTTTTGATCTTCGATATATAAATCCTTCAACTCCAAACTTCTGAACAATTTAAAATCTACATGTCCGATAGTAACCTTAGTTTCGAGCTCATTACTAAGGTAGGATGCCGCTTGTTGAACTACCCAAGTTTGCACTCTAGGTATCTTAATTAGATACTTAGCAGCGAACCCTGAGATCAACAAAACCCCAATAAGGATCAATAATATATTGCGAATTAGTTTAATTTAAGAATCAATTTAATGGTTAACGTGAAATTATGAAAATATATATGCCGATGAGGATCAAAAAATAGGGATAGCAATGCTTGCATAAAGTACCTTTGTTGAGTTCTTATGAACAATAAACCAATTTATATTTTGGGGATTGAATCCTCCTGTGATGATACTTCCGCTGCGGTAACTTGTGGAGATATTATCCTGTCGAACATTATTGCTGGCCAACTGGTACATGAGCAATATGGAGGAGTTGTTCCCGAATTAGCCTCTCGTGCACATCAGCAACAAATTATTCCAGTTATTTCTGCAGCTTTGATGGAAGCAAAAGTACCAAAATCTGCTCTTAGTGCAATAGCTTTTACTCGTGGTCCGGGATTAATTGGTTCCTTACTGGTTGGAACTTCCTTTGCAAAATCAATGGCATTAGCGTTAAACATTCCACTTATTGAGGTAAATCATATGCAGGCCCATGTAATTGGGAATTTTGCTTCTCGTGAAAATGATTCCATCACCAAACCATCCTTTCCGTTTTTATGCTTAACCGTTTCTGGAGGACATACTCAAATTGTTAGAGTCGACAGTTTCATGAAAATGGAGGTAATCGGACAAACTATTGATGATGCAGCAGGGGAAGCTTTCGATAAATCAGCAAAAATGCTAGGATTACCTTACCCTGGTGGACCTGAAATAGACAAACTTGCTCAAAAAGGAGATCCATTAGCCTATAAGTTTCCACATCCCAATGTACCAAATCTAGACTTTAGCTTTAGTGGCTTTAAAACTTCAATATTGTATTTTTTACAAAAAGAAAAAAAATCGGATCCTGATTTTCTATTAAAGAATTTAGAAGATGTTTGTGCCTCTATTCAACATACGATAATTGAGATTTTATTAGAAAAACTACAAGCTGCGATTACTGAAACAAAGATTAAGAATATTGCTATTGCAGGGGGTGTATCTGCAAACAGCGGCTTACGAAAGGCACTTCTAAATAAGCAAGTAACTCATGGTTGGAAGGTACATATTCCATCGTTTGAATATTGTACTGACAATGCAGGGATGATAGCACTTTACGGATATTACAAATTCCTTAATAGTGATTTTGCACCCCTCGATATAATCCCAATAGCTCGATATCCTTTTTAAAATAAAAATTGTTAATAAGCTTATTTTAAAACATGCTGGTTATCAAAACCAACTCTTAAATTCGTATTAGCATTTAGGCTTCCAATTAGAACTCCAACAATCTAAATAAATAATAAAAAAATGGATACAAATAACCCTTCGCAAAAAAATAATAGTACTAAGCTATTGTTGGTTTTGCTGATTGCTTCTCTTGCATTAAATGCTTATTTATTCAGTAGCAGATCAAATCTTCAAGAGTCCTATAAAACAGAAAAAGACAGCTTAATAACTGCTCGTGTTGATGTTGAAAAAGAACTTACCGATACTTATGCAGAATTAAATCAATACAAAGGCATAAACACCCGCCTTGATAGTTTATTACAAGAGGCAAATGGAAAAGTGGATATTCAAAAATCAAAAATTGAGTCTCTAATTCGTAAAGAAGGAAATACAAATTCTATAAACAAACAGTTAAAAGCTGAGTTAGAAGAATTAAAAAAATTACGTGATCAATATCTTGAAAAAATTGATGCGCTATTAGTAGAAAACGAACAATTAAAGAAGGATAAAACAGATCTCTCAACTACTGTTGAAACTTTATCAAAAAATTTAGAGAATACTGTTAATACCGCTTCAGTGCTTAAGGCAGAATATATAAAAGTTGATACCTATAAAAAGCGTTCGAACGATAAGTATACTACCACTGCAATGGCAAAGCGTACGAATAAATTAGAAGCTTGTTTTTCTGTTCTTGAAAATAAAATTGCGAAGTCAGGAAATAAAATTGTTTACATGCGCGTAATCGAACCAGGCGGTAAGGTTCTAGGCAATCGTACGGATGGAAGTAGTACATTCCGCCAAAATGGATCGACAGAAGATTTACTTTTTACAATGAACAAAACAATTGACTATAGTAATGCTAAACAAGATTTATGTATGAGTTGGGAAGAACAAGATCGTGTATTCTCAGCAGGAACCTACATCATTGAAATTTACATAGACGGCAATTTGAGTGGCGTTGCATCAACAACGTTAAGATAAAAACAATGTAAATCATAAAGTTGCCGATTAAAGAGCTTATACATACAATTTGGAGTTTAATTGCAATTTACTACATTTGAATAATAAACTAAAAATAATAATATGAAAAAAACTATCATTTTGTTCATGAGTACAATTGTACTACTTTCTGCAAGTTGTAAGAAAGATAGTAGTGAACCAAGTAATACAGAAAAAATCTGTGGAAAAAATTGGCGAGTAGTTGCGTTAACTGTTAATCCTGGAATTACTATTGGAACTGTAACAGTTACTGATTATCTAGCTCAAATTCCAAGCTGTAGTAAAGACGATTTTTCGACATTTAATACTAATGGCACTTACACAGATGATGAAGGTGCTTCAAAATGTAGCCCATCAGATCCCCAAACAACCTCTGGTACTTGGAAATTCAATAGTAATGAAACTATAGTAACATTAGACAATACAGATAGCTATACTATTTTAATTAATGACGGGTCGACCTTAAAATACACATTTTCACAAGTAGATGCTACAAGTGGTATTAACTACGTTTACACCGCTACATTAAACAAATAATCAAATCAAAGCCCTGAAGTACAGACGCAGTCTGTACTTCAGGGCTTTTTTAATCGTGCAACAAACAAAGTATCTGCCCCCATTTCCATCCCTTGAATTAATTGCATTGATTCTAATTCGAAGCCTAATTCATTGATAGCAAAATTTACAGTTCCTTCATTTTCTTTTTCAAAAACCGAACAAGTAATATAAATTAATGGCTTTCCTTTTTTTAAGGATGGTGAGATTGATCGTAGAATTTTTTGTTGCTTGCTGGAAAAATCCAACAACATTTGTTCACTAAAATTTTGCATTTGTTCCGGATTTCTCGACCATGTACCAGAACCCGAACAAGGAACATCTGCAATAATGCCATCGAATTCATTTTCTGAAATATCCGAAGGTAATCCATTTACTAAGTCGGCGATAATTGCTTTGTATTTCTTAAGTCCGGATTTCTTAAATCGTTCACTTAAATTCGTTAGAATATTCGCTCGGCTATCACTTACTGTGAGTTGAACATCCCCCAAAATACTTCGTAGTAATAAACTCTTTCCGCCCGAAGCAGCGCAGCAGTCATACCATTTATCACCTGGAACGGGTTTAAAAAATTCTCCAGTTCGTTGCGATGATAAATCTTGAATTTCAAAATCTCCATTTTTAAAAGATTCTGTTTCATGTACTGCAGTACCGCCAACTAATGCGATTGCATTTGGATAATCTGGGAACGTTTCTGCTTTAATATTAAGTTTAAATAATTCGTCTTTTACTTTTGATAGCATTCCAGTTTTAACGCGAAGCCATACTTTTGGTTGAACTAAAAAACTATTAATAAATAATTCCTGATTTAACAATGGACTTAAAAAAGTGCTGAAAGAAAAGAGCTTTTCAGGAAAAATGTTTTTATGCAAAGATTTTAAAATTTCGAATTTTTCCTTAATACTTAAAGTAATTTTTTCGGGAGTTAAAATCTCCTGTCCTTCAAGTAATCTTGTAGAAAGATCATCCGCAACATGATGAGCCAGAAAAAATGAACAAACCAATCGATCTTCTTTACTTAATGAATCCATAGCATTACCTACTCGAAAATAAGAGTAAATTATCTCGCGCGTCCATCTACGATCACGAGCACCCATTTGCTTACGATTCCGAAACTGTTGTTTTAAATAATGTTGCAACGGTTCCTTTCCATCGTAATTATTTATTAATTCTAAACTCTGCTTTGTAAGAAAGTTGCTGACCATATTTAATAGTATAATAAAATTAATCTCCTGAAAAGAATAAAGAAACCTTTTATCTCAAGAGACAATTTCAAGGTCAACTATTTGCTTTTTTAAAACCGATCAAAAGAAATAAATTACATTTCCAACTTCATTTGGCTTTTATCATCTTTACTTGGAGGTAAAAATAATTCGGGTTGCTTTTTACGTAGAAGTGTTTCTTGTTCAGCAGTTGCGGCCTTTACAGATTGAATTGGGAATTTGGTTACCACATTTCCTTGAACACCACGTCCCTTAATCAACTGACTACCGAAATGAACAACTGATTCGAGATTTCGTAATTTAGGCTTAGGCTTCAACTTAACAATTACAGTAGGGCCTTCAGTTGGAGAACTCACTGCGAGATATAAAATTCTAGAACCTAGCAAACCTTTTGTTAAGTCATAACTCTTATCACGTGTTACACCGCCTACATTAAATCGTTTCATCATAATAGCTCCTTTGGAACCATCTTGATAAATTACATTGTAAACGGTTTGCTCATCCTGCTCCTTCCTAAAAATCGAAACATAAATAATGTCTTTACCAACATAATTCTTGTCGGATATTTTAAACACCATTAACTTTCCATCTCCGGTTATTGCAATTACATCATCAATATCGGAACAATCAGAAACAAAATCATCTTTCTTTAAGCCAGTACCAATAAACCCTTCGGTGCGATTCACATATAACTTTGCATTATTCATTACTACTTTCGAAGCAACGATAACTTCAAATTCACTTATTTGTGTTTTACGTTCACGACCTTTTCCAAATTTCTTTAAAAGATTTTTATAATAATTGATAGTATATTGTTTGATATTATCCAGATCAAACTTTACAGTTTTCATTTCTTCTTCTACACCACGAATATGCTCATCTGCTTTAAAGGCATCGAATTTTGAAATCCTCTTAATTTTAATTTCAGTAAGACTTGCAACATCTTCATCCGTGATTTCACGGAAAAATAATTTCTTATATGGTTTTAAACCTTTATGAATTGTTTCAATTACAGCTTCCCATGTTTCACACTCTTCTATTGAACGATAAATTCGTTTCTCAATAAAAATCTTTTCAAGAGAGCTAAAATGCCAATCCTCTTCTAACTCACTAAAGCGAATTTGCAATTCCCTACGCAATAATTCTTGAGTATTTAAAGCAGTAAGTCGGAGTATTTCATTTACACTTAAAAACTGAGGTCGACCATCATGGATTACACACGAGTTAGGAGAAATACTTACTTCACAATCAGTAAATGCATATAAAGCTTCAATTGTTTTATCAACATCTTCTGATGACTCAGGATGTAGATGAATAACAACTTCAACAGTGGCAGCAGTATTATCCTCTACCTTTTTAATTTTTATTTTTCCTTTTTCATTCGCAGCAAGAATTGAATCAATTAAGCTACTTGTTGTAGTTCCAAAAGGAATTTCTTTAATGATTAACGTTTTTTTGTCGCGCTTTTCAATTACTGCACGAACGCGAATTCGTCCACCTCTTAAACCATCATTATACTTAGAGAAATCTGCAATTCCGCCAGTAGGAAAATCAGGTAAAAGATTTACTTGCTTTCCACGAATAGAATCAATTGATGCTTCAATTAATTCACAAAAATTATGAGGAAGAATTTTACATGCCAAACCAACTGCAATACCTTCAACTCCCATGGCAAGTAATAATGGAAACTTTGCTGGTAATTCAACAGGTTCTTTATTTCTACCATCATAAGATGCCTGCCAAATTGTAGTTTTAGGATTAAATAAAACCTCTAATGCAAACTTACTTAGACGTGCTTCAATATAACGAGCAGCTGCGGAGCTATCACCAGTATAGATGTTACCCCAATTTCCTTGAGTGTCGATGAGTAAATTTTTCTGCCCCATCTGCACCAATGCATCCCCAATTGAAACATCACCATGTGGATGATATTTCATAGTGTGACCTATAATATTTGCAACCTTATTATAACGACCATCTTCGAGTTCCCACATTGCATGTAACACACGTCGTTGCACTGGCTTTAAACCATCATCAAGGTATGGAACTGCTCGCTCCATAATTACATACGATGCATAATCTAAAAACCAATTTTCATACATCGTCGACACCTGACCATGGTGTTCTGAATTTGCCTTCCCTTTTCCTTTTATTGGATCCGTCTCCATCTATTCTCGTAAACTCGTATTGTTAACTAATAAATTAAACCTCTGCAACTTCATGTGTTGGAATTTCAATTTCCTCTCCTGCAGGTTCAAGTTCTTCTTCTATTCTTAAATTTTTAATGATAAACTCCTGTCGCTCTGGCGTGTTTTTACCCATATAATAATCAAGTAAACCATGCAACGAACTTTCACCAGTTAAGGTAACAGGATCTAGTCGCATTTTCTTTCCAATAAAAGCCTTAAACTCATCTGGAGATATTTCGCCTAATCCCTTAAATCGTGTAATCTCAGGTTTAGCACCTAACTTACCTATTGCAACTTGGCGCTCCATATCACTATAACAGTAAATGGTTTCCTTTTTATTACGAACTCGGAACAATGGAGTTTGCAAAATATACACATGATTTCCCTTCACAAGTTCAGGGAAAAATTGAAGAAAAAATGTTAAAATCAATAATCGAATATGCATACCATCCACATCGGCATCTGTTGCAATTACTACACGATTATAGCGAAGACTTTCTAATCCATCTTCAATATTGAGTGCATTTTGTAACAAATTAAATTCTTCGTTTTCATAAACAATTTTCTTAGTTAGACCAAAACAATTTAATGGCTTACCTTTTAATGAAAACACAGCTTGTGTATTTACATCACGTGCAATTGTAATTGATCCAGAAGCAGAATCTCCTTCGGTAATAAACATGGTAGAATCTAATCGTTGCGGGTTACGCATATCAGTTAAATGAGTTCTACAATCTCTCAATTTTTTATTATGAAGATTTGCTTTTTTAGCGCGTTCATTTGCTAGTTTTTTAATGCCTGCAATTTCTTTTCGCTCACGCTCACTTTGCAAAATCTTTTTCTTCCAAGCTTCAGCTGTTTCAGGATGTTTATGGAGATAATTGTCAAGGTTGGTGCATACAAAATCATTAATCCAATTACGTAGAGAAGGACCTCCAGGATAAGTGTTTTGTGATCCTAATTTTGTTTTAGTTTGTGATTCAAAAACTGGCTCTTGAATTCGAATGCTTATTGCTCCAGTAATGGATGTTCGAACATCACTTGGATCGAATTCCTTACCAAAAAAGTCGCGTGCAGTTTTTACAATCGCTTCACGAAATGCAGCTAAATGTGTTCCACCTTGAGTAGTATGTTGTCCATTTACGAATGAATAATAATCTTCACCGTAAGCAGTAGTATGCGTAATTGCGAATTCAATATCTTTTGATTTGATATGAATAATTGGATAGAGTTTTTCATCACTCATCTGCTCATTTAACAAATCCAACAATCCATTTTCACTTTTGAATTCTTTGCCATTGATAATCATTTTCAAGCCAACGTTTAGAAACGTATAGTTCTTAATCATTATCTCTAGATATTCCATTCGGAAATCATAATCTGTAAAAATATCTGGATCCGCATCAAAAATAATTTCAGTACCATCAGCTAGATTACAAGGAATTTCATTTTTCTGAGCTTTTATTTCGCCCCGTTCAAATTCTGCCCAAGTAGTTTTTCCTTGTCGTACCGATTGAACTTTGAAATATTTAGAAAGTGCATTTACTGCCTTAGTTCCTACTCCATTTAATCCTACCGATTTTTGAAAAGCAGTACTATCATATTTACCACCCGTATTGATTTTACTTACACATTCAACAACCTTTCCTAAAGGAATTCCACGACCATAATCACGAACGCGAACACGCCCATTTTGAATTTCAATATCGATATGTTTACCATATCCCATTACATATTCATCAATTGAATTGTCAATTACCTCTTTTACTAAAACATAAATACCATCATCCTTATGAGCGCCATCACCTAACTTACCAATGTACATACCTGGTCGAAGGCGTATATGTTGCTTCCAATCAAGACTTTGAATACTATCTTCGGTGTAATTGTGATCTAATGTAGGGGAATCTATTTTCTTGGCCATTTGTGCTGCTCCTGTTGTTTAAAGGCTGCGAAGATCGGAATATCCGATATCATTCACTCAAAATTAAGTGCTGTTTCGGCCAGAATCCAGTTTTATCAATAGTTTTTTAACAGAATTGTTGTTAGTAAATCAACAACAAAATCATAAACAGCTAAAAATCAATAAATCTATAAAATGAGATGCCTAAATGCCTGTTAATTTTTTATTTCTTTAAATTGTTAACATTGAGGAAAACGTGATTGTTATCAATTATAAGTTTATTAGTCAAAAATGACTTGACTTTCCCTTTGTATTCCTTAAATTTACAAAACCAAAACATGTACAAGTTAAATTCACAATATTGCTTTAACTCTACTTTTACCTCTTGAAAAAAACGATATCGGTAATTCTTGCCGTTATAACATTTGTATTCATGTTAGCAATGATTCCAGAAAGCAAGTCAAAATCAATGACTTTTCATTCTGCTGAGGATCTTGCTATCATTCAAAAGCAGCGGCATGCGATTCCTATTGCTCCTGGCGAATATTTTTTAACTCCCCAAAACTGTAAGGGTTGTCATGGCTACGACCCTATGGGTATTGCAGGGGTTGATGCATCAGGAAACGATGTGAATTTATATGACGATTGGGAAACGTCCATGATGGCATTATCAGCTATTGATCCTATGTGGCGAGCGAAAGTAAGTCATGAAATTTTAGTTAACCCTTCGCACAGCAATGAATTACAAACTTTTTGTGCTACCTGTCACGCACCGATGGGTCACTATTCGGCTATCTTCAAAGGCCATCCATTTTATACTATTGCAGATCTTGTTAATGATTCATTGGGATTATCAGGTGTAGCATGTAATGGCTGTCATTCTATTGGTCCGGATAGTTTAGGGCAATTATATTCGGGTCAGATTCCTTACGATACTTCTAAAGTTTTATATGGACCATTTGATTTCCCTGTTCAAGGACCAATGCAACTATATGTGGGAATGAATCCGGTTAAAGGTGCGCATGTAAGTGAAGGGAAAATGTGTTCATCGTGCCATACTTTAATATCAAACACCGTTGATTTATTTGGCACTCCAACAGGTGGAACATTTGTTGAGCAATCAACTTATCATGAATGGTTAAATTCTTCTTATCCTAGTTTGGATGTTAAATGTCAAACTTGTCATATGCCTGTTGTTGAAGATCCCGTAATACTTGCTGTTGGAAATATTGCATTACCAGGAAGAGCACCTTTTAATCAACATCAGTTTGCTGGTGCGAATGCCTTTATGGTGAACTTAATTAAAAAAAATAAAGTTGGATTAAATTATTTGGCTCCTGATGTAAACTTTGATTCTACACTTGCAGCAATCAATCGACAATTAAAAGAAAATTCACTTATCATCAATGCTTTTACAGATACCATCATGAATGATACTGCATTTATTTCAATAACATTAATAAATCAAGCAGGGCATAAATTTCCAAGCGGCTATCCAAGTCGTCGTGCAGTTGTACAATTAATTGCAACTAAAACGAATGGAGATACCATTTTCGCCTCTGGAATTTTTGATAATAATTTTGAAGTAAAAAATATCAATCCAATTTATGAGCAACATCATAATATCATTACTGATGAAACTCAATCACAAATTTATGAAATGGTAATGGGTGATGTAAATGGGGATAAGACAACAGTTTTAGAACGTTCAAATAGCAAATTAAAAGATAACAGAATTCCTCCATTAGGTTTTACAACTTTACATTATGCATATGATACCACCTTTATTTCTGGGAGTGCACTCAATGATCCTGATTTCAATAAAAATGGTTTGAATGAAGGAACAGGTAGAGATATAATCCATTATCATATTCCATTGAAAGGTTTCAGAGGGAATTTTAATTTATCGGCTTCAGTATATTACCAAGCAGTTCCTCCTTCATTTGTTAGTGAAATGTTTAACTTTAACTCAGCAGAAATTGATACCTTTAAACGTATGTTTAATGGTGCTGATCGATCACCAATATTAGTAGTTAATGACACCTTGCTTAATATAAATGTTTCAACAGGAATAAAATACAATACTACATTACCAAAAATTACTGCTTGGCCAAATCCTAACAAAGATGGGAAACTAGTGTTGAGTGGATTTACTCAATCGATAAATACAGTAAAAATTTATAATCTAAAAGGAGAATTATTTAATAGTGAAATAAAATTCTTACGCAATAATCAAATCGAAATTTTACTTCCTGAAAGTTCAGGAATTTATTTAATAAAAATAGTATCAGGAAACAATACATTTACAGAACGTATCTTAAGATTATAAATTAAAAAAAACAGGATATTAAAATTACAGCTTCAAACATAAATATGAAAACAACTACCTATAAAATTCTTATTACGCTAGCGATTGGTTTAATGAGTTTAAATTTAAATGCGCAAATTTCTTTTAAGAACGCCAATCAACGATTAACAAATCCAAACTTTCATAGTGGTTGTGCAGTTGCTGTTGCAGATTGGAACAAAGATGGCTTAGATGATATCATCAGACTAAATCAAACAAATTTGCTTTATGTACAATTGCAAAAACCTGGTCAGCAATTTGAAACTATTTCTATAGGATCATTTGGACCCAACCCAACTAATGGGAATTTTGGTTGGTCAATGGCAGTTGCTGATATAGATAAAAATGGCTTTTTAGATGTTGTTGCTGGAGGAACTTCAAGTAACGGAGGAGTAAAAATCTTCATGACCGATTCAACAGGATTAAGTGGTAATTTTATTACGATAGCAAATTCAATTTTCTTTTTGCAAAACTTAACTTTTGGCGATTTTAATAATGATGGTTGGATTGATTTATTTTGTTGTGATGATAATGCTAAAAGTCATCTTTACTTAAACAATGGAGCTGGAGTTTTGGTAACATCTACGCTTATTAATTTTGATGTAACTACTTCAGATGATTCAGGGAATTATGGAAGTGTTTTTACAGATTTTGATAACGATGGCGACCTTGATTTATATATCGCAAAGTGCAGACAAAATGTTAATGACACCAACGATGCGCGTAGGATTGATGTTTTATTTGTTAACGATGGAAACAACAATTATACTGAAGATGCAATTTCGTATAACCTAAATAATAAATGGCAAACATGGACTGCAAGTTTTGGAGATATAGATAATGATGGAGACCTTGACTTATTAGCAACTAATCATGATCATGAAAGTCAGATAATGCAAAATGATGGCACTGGACATTTTATTGATATTACTGCTCAAACTGGATTTGATATTACAGATATTACCCCTATTGAAAGTGTAATGGAAGATTTCGATAATGATGGGTTTATTGATATTCTTGTAACGGGTAGTGATGCTAGATTAATTCATAATAATGGCAATGGAACTTTCAGCAGAGTGAATAATGTTTTTGATAGTAATTTTATGGAATCATTTGCAATTGGTGATTTAAACCATGATGGTGCTGTTGATATTTACAGTAGCTATGCTTCCATTTATACTACTCCAAACAACTCAATAGATGATGTTATTTGGCTTAATCAAAAAAACAACAATCATTTTTTAACAGTTGAGTTAAGAGGAACTGATTCCAACACTGGAGCGATTGGCGCAAGAGCAACAATTTATGGAGCTTGGGGAATTCAAATACGCGAAGTTAAAGCAGGAGAATCCTATGGGACAAATAATACAGCAATGGTACATTTTGGATTAGGTCAAGCTACACAAATTGATTCGATAGTTATCAAATGGCCTTCTGGATTTATGCAAACAATTATTACCCCTGCTATAGATCAATTCTTAACAGTAATTGAAAATAATTGTATTTCACCTACTGCAACAATTACAACTCCTCCAGGGCAGCTAATAATTTGCACAGGACAAACAATTACACTTACTGCTCCTGCGGGATTTGATTACTTATGGTCGGATGGATCAACATCACAAAGTTTAATTGCGAGCACAGGAGGAGATTATTTAGTAACCATCACAACACCTGGCAATATTTGCAAGGGTATTTCTCCTTCAATTTATCTTGCAGAAAACCCAGATGAAACACCGTTTATTTTAGCATTAGGCGATACAGAATTTTGTAGTGGTGGAGTTGTTGAACTTATTGGGCCAGCAAATCAAACATCGTATTTATGGTCGAATGGAGATACTACACAATCAACGCTTGCATCATTAAATGGAATTTACACTTTAGAAATTCAAGGATATTGTAAGAAATTCACCTCAAATACAATTGAAATAATTGAAAACATTGCTACTCCGCCTACTGCAAATGATACTTCATTAATTGGACCAGGCATTGCTACTTTAAATGCAATTGGAACCAATGTTGATTGGTACACCACGCCTACAGGTGGAACGCCAACAGCAAGTGGAAATACTTTTGTAACGCCAATATTAACATCTAATACAACTTACTACATTCAAGATAGTGTACAATTTGGAGGTGCTAAAAAATCAATAGGAATTATCACTCCTTCGGGAACAAATGGATATAGTTCAAACAATACAAGTGCTTCCATGTATTTTAATATATTACAAAAATGTACGCTAGAAAGTGTTAAAGTATTTACTGATGTTGCTGGCCCGAGAAGAATTTTAGTAGTTAAAAGTGGTGTTATTATAGATTCATTAACAGTAAATATTACCAAATTAGTTCCCGATTCCCAAACTGTACAATTAAATTTCTTATTGCCTTCAGGAACAAATTATGAATTAACAACTGATACCGCAATTAATAAGTTGCTTCCAACTTTAGGAGGGACCATTGGTCCGCGATTGAAGAGAAATAATTTAAATACAAATTATCCGTACACCTCAACAAATGTTGCATCAATAACTAGAAGCTCGGCAGGAACTGGGTTCTATTATTATTTTTATGATTGGAAATTAAAGTTACCTGAATTTATTTGTGAGAGCACAAGAAATCCAGTAAATGTACAAGTACTTTCTGGAGTTGGAATTAATGAATTATCCGAAAATGGATTTGGTGTTTATCCTAATCCCGCACATGATAAAATCAATATTCAATTTTTAGAAAACACAAATTCTACTATAAGCCTATTCGACCAAACCGGACGATTGGTAATACAAAAAGAAAATAGTGGTAAAGTATGCAATTTCGATATTGCTAATTTGGAACAAGGATTATATACACTTCAAATACAGAATGCGAATAGAATTTTTACTCGAAAAATTATTAAGGAATAATTAAAATTATATGGATAATTTGTTATCACCAATTATTGAGGAAGTTAATAAACTTGTCGCAGACCTAAACATTCCTGAAAATAATATTCCTTGGGTGGGAAGCCCAAGGAATGCTTCAGGCTCATATTTAACAATAAGAAATCATTGCTTTACTTTAATAGCTTATGATTACCGAGGTGGTGAAGAAATATTGCTAAGTACTAAAGATTATGATGAAATCAAGTTTGAGATTCTTAATGAAATTACTTTTTCTTTTGCAATAGATTATTCAGTTGCACATTCATTGGCTGA
>JANPGA010000542.1:0-1835 GCA_031423735.1 Bacteroidota bacterium
GGCAACGAACAATTCAACCAAAATATAAGGGATATTTCAATGGAATATATGCGTAAATGCTTAGTGAAATTTACGGATAAGCGGGCAAGAGATTACCAAGACGTTAAAAAATTCATCGCTGGTACATTTGTAGATTTGCATTTCTTGAAAGACAAAGATGTGGTGGAAATGTTTAAAACGCGAAGAAAAAGAAAAGCAGAATAGTATATTTGTACAAAATTATGAAATAGTGAATGGCTGTCTGAGGTAAATCAGGCAGCCATTTTTTTTAATAGAGAATCAAATATAACTATTTTTTAAGGAACCGGAGTTGGACCACCACCACCGAAGAAAATAAGGAAGAACAGAACCCAAAGGATTAAAAGTAGCAATAGCATGATTCAAGAATTTTAAAGTGAATTAACAAAAGGGTTTATATTTCCAAAAACAAGAAAATAAAGTAAGAGAGGTCGATTATTTATTCTCGACCTCATCTTTGCTTATTACCAAGCTAAACGATTTCTACAACCTGTAACCGTAAACGAGGTATAAAAACAATAATAGAATTAAAAGACCTATAAACATGTTAATAAATTTTAAGGGTTAATTAAATTGTTGAAATGTCGTAAAACTTAAAGAACTGTAAAGACGAAAAATATTTTAAGCCTTGATACAATTCGGACACTTTGGCTATTAAATACCAAAGAAAATAAGGAAAAACAAAATCCAAAGGATTAAGAGAATAAATAGCATGATTTTAAAATTTAAAAGTTAATTAATAAAAGGGTTTATATATCCAAAAAACGAATACTGCGATAAAAGAGGTCGAAAGAAATATTCCGACCTCATCCTGCTTGTCAATAAGCAAGGTTGATACTACCACCAAAGCAGTAATAAAATAAGGATGATAATTAACCAAAAGATGAACATGATAATAAAATTTAAGGGTATATAATATGGTTTAAAAATGCTAAAAATGGTTTAATTATGGGCAAACTAATTATATTGTTATCCATAAAGATTTCTGACATAATGACAGAGAATTGTATTACATTATCGCTCCGTACACAACACAGATATGTTAAAATAACGTAAAAAAATTCTTCGAAATTAGATACGGTTAAATAAGTAAAATCGTCTCAACAAAAATTGCTCTATAAACATGTTACCATTTTACAATGTCTATTATGTCTATAAGACATATAGTGGCATTCAAGTAATTGAAAATTTTCGCTTAATAGTAGGCTGCACGACAGGAATAAAGACCCCTTTAAGGAGCAAGGCTGATGTTAGTTATTTTCATAGTTTTATTACGTATTGTTAAGGTTAACTGAATTGCTATTATGAATTCGCTACTAACAAAAGTAAACTAAATAGACTTTCAATGCAATACCTTTCTGTTTTAATTTTTTAATTTTTTTTTTTAATATTTTTCATTTATTAGATAAAATCGTTGAAAAAATCAAAAGTTGATAGATTTAATTTTTTACAAAAACGTCTATTTCGGTGCATAAATATTCAAAAACGTGTAAGAAATAGCTTGTTTTAGGCATTTTATTTTGTATTAGGCTTTTTTGCATTATTTTTTATGAAAATATGAAAAGGTAGTGTTTGGAACATGAAAATTTATTAAACATATTTTAAAATAATGGAAAAATTTGGGGAGAAAAAAGCCTTTAACTTGCTAAATGCCATGAAGCATTGATAAAAAGACAAATGCCGTTTGTGTAAACAAACGGCATTTGGTTCCAGAAGGCGATATATTTTATACTGAGGGGGTCGCTTTTCTGAAAAAAATCCCTTGATTTTTATTTCTCTCTAAAAAACAAGAGCATAGGGACACCCAAAAAATCGAA
>JANPGA010000543.1:0-2796 GCA_031423735.1 Bacteroidota bacterium
AGTAATTGTGTATTGGTAATTTCCCGCAATTAAACCATTTGATGTTGCCGTAGTATTCCCATTACTCCATTGATACGCATAGGGTGCAGTTCCACCTGCAGACACTAATGCAATAGTGCCAGAACTATTTCCATTACAATCAATATTGGTAATTTGTGTTTGAGTACTTAATGGTGCAAGTGGCTCTTCAATTGTTACTGATTGAGTTAACATACATGCATTAGCATCAGTAATTTCAATTGTATATACACCAGCACTTAATCCTGTTAAGTTTGGTTGTGTTTGTTGATTATTCCATATTACAGAGTAAACAGGAGTTCCTCCTGAAATTGTAGTTGTAACACTTCCTGTTTGATCTCCAAAGCATAAGGGGTTGGTTGTTTGAAAAGCTTCTTGTAATCCTTCGTTTGGCTGATCTACATTTATTGTTTGAACTAATGTGCAATTATTAGCATCTGTTATAGTTACGGTATAGGTGCCTGCTATAATTCCTAATAAGTCTTCTTGTGACGCCCCATTACTCCAATTATAAGTATATGGGAATGTTCCTCCTTGTGTTGATACGTCTATGGCTCCAGTTGAATTTCCAAAACATAATACTGGATTTACAATATTTGAAGAAGTGATTCCTGCAATAGGTTCGTTAACTGATCCACTATAAATAGTTGTACAGCCATTAACATCAGTAATGGTAACTGAATAAACTCCGGTAGAAATATTTAATAAATCTTGTGTGTTAGCTCCATTGCTCCATAAATAAGTGAAAGGTACAGTTCCGCCTTGTACATTTAAATCAATTCCGCCTGTATTTTCTCCGTTACAAGCAACTGGGTTTATGTTTGAATTAGCAGTTAGCGATAATGCAGTGTATGAAATTGCTAAAGTTTGTGATGTAGTACATCCATTTATATCTGTAACTGTTACAGTGTAATTTCCTTCAACTAAACCATTCAAGTCTTCGGAAGTATTTCCATCATTCCATAGATAAATATAAGGATTTGTTCCACCACTAATTGTTAAATCAATGGCTCCATCATCTATGTCATGACAATTTAAATTTTTAATTGTTGATGATATTGTTAACGCCCCACTAGGTTGCGTTATGGTTGTTGATCCTGATGTGGTACATCCATTTGCATCAATAACATTTACCGAATAATTACCCGCAGTCAAGGTTGTTAAATCTTCTGTAGTTGAGCCATTGTTCCATGTTATTGTATAGGGTTGTGTTCCTCCTGTAATTGTTAAATCAATTGCTCCAGTATTATTTTCAAAACATGTTAGCGGTGTATTAGCAAACGAAGTTGAAAGAACTCCAGAAGGTTGTGTTACGAATAATGTATAGGCAATTGCGCATGCATTATTATCGGAAATAGTAACAGTATATGTTCCAGCTGCTAAGTTGCTTAAGTCTTCAGTACTCATTCCGTTGCTCCAATTGAATGAATAAGGTGGAGTTCCTGCAGAAGCTGTTAAATCAATAGCACCATTATTGTCACTAAAACACAATGCGTTAGTAATTGCAGAACTAGCATTAAGTGCACCAGCAGGTTGTGAAATTGTTTCTGAAAGGGTTGCAGTACAGCCATTATTATCTGTTACGGTAACTTGATAAGTTCCTGCTGTTAGATTTGTAATGTCTTGGTTGGTTGAACCTATATTCCATAAATAGGTATATGGTGATGTTCCTCCAGTAGCAGTTAAATCAATACTTCCTACAGGTAATCCATTACAAGTAACATTAGCATGTGTTGCTAATAATGAAACAGAAGCAGATGGTTGACTAAGTGAAATAGTCTTGGTAGAATTACACGAATTATTATCTGTAATTGTAACAGTATAAGTGCCGGATGTTAGTGCGGTTACCGAAGATGTTGTTGCAGAATTATTCCATGAATATGTATATGGAGAAGTTCCTCCAGTTACTGTAGTAGTAATTGTTCCATCCCCTCCATTGTGACAATTAATATCAGTACCAACTGCATTAAAACTGATCGCAGCTAATGGTTGTGAAATTATAATGTCAGCTATGGAAGTACAACTGTTTGCATCTGTTATTGTAACTGTATAACTACCACTTGTAATATTATTAAGATCCTGCGTTGTTGATCCATTATTCCATAAATAATTATATGGTGTTGTTCCTCCAGATGCTAATAAGTTTGCAACACCAGTTGATTGTCCAAAGCATTTCACATTGGTTCCTGTGATTGAACTTTGTAATATTGCAACTGGTTGGGTTATTGTTAAATTTTTAATTATTGTACAACCTAAGTTATCTGTTATGGTAACTGTATATGGACCCGCAATTAAATTTGAATTTAAAGCTGTTCCTGTACCGTTGCTCCATAAATAAGTATATGGCGCTGTTCCATTTGAAGGTAATGCATTTGCACTTCCTGAATTGCCATTAGAACATAGTACATTAGTTGATGAAGTTGTTGCTGATAGAGCGGCAGCGGGTTGTGATAACATTACTGTTGCACTTGAACTACAATTATTAGCATCACTTACTGTTACAGTGTAAGAGCCAGCAATCAAATTATTTATTGACGAAGAGGTTGATCCATTGCTCCATGAGTAGGTATATGAACCAGTTCCTCCATTAGCAACAACAGTTGCTATACCAGTTGCATTTCCAAAACATCTAATATCAGTTTTCGAAGTGTTAATGGTTAATGCTGCAGCCGGTTGACTTATACTTGCTGAAGAAGAAGTTGTGCAACCACGACTATCAGTAATAGTTACATTATATGTTCCTGCATTAAGTGAATTTATATTCTGTGTTGTTGCACT
>JANPGA010000544.1:0-18319 GCA_031423735.1 Bacteroidota bacterium
CCTTTTTTCATGGTTGGAAAAGAAGATCCCATTGGAAAGTATATAAGTGTTGATGGGATTCCGTTTAAAGTTATTGGCGTTTTTACTGATCCGGGAAGAGGTGATAATGAACGTATATATATTCCGGTAAGCACCGCACAAAGAGCATTCAATGGTCAAAATAATATTGATGTAATTTGGATGAGTACTGGTGCTGCAACTATCGAGTCAAGTAATCTATTAGCTAATAAAATAAAAAATCAATTAGCAAAAAAATATTCATTTGATCCAAATGATGAAAATGCAATTAACGTAAATAATAATACAGTAGAATTTGAACGCATTATGAATTTAATGTCAAGTATTCGATTGTTTATTTGGATCATTGGCATTGGTACATTAATAGCCGGAATTGTGGGTGTAAGTAATATAATGATGATTGCAGTGAAAGAACGTACAAAAGAGATTGGAGTAAGAAAAGCAATTGGAGCTACCCCTTCTTCAATTATTGGAATGATAATTCAGGAAAGTGTATTGATAACTGCTGTAGCAGGATACCTCGGACTTGTTGCAGGTGTATTTCTTTTACAGATGGCCCAAAAATTCATGCCTCCTAGTGATTTCTTTCTAAACCCAGGAGTGGATTTAAGCGTAGCTCTTACTGCAACCTTGTTGTTAGTTATTGCTGGTGGTCTTGCAGGATTACTACCCGCACTAAGAGCAGCAAGAATTGAACCTGTTGTGGCTTTGCGCGATGAATAATTAAAATTATAAAAAGTAATTGTATAATTTCTGTGAAAAATATTAATTCAATTTTAAATTAAATCATGTTTGATTTAGACAACTGGCAGGAAATATTTTCTACCATCAAGAAAAACAAATTGCGAACATTCCTTACATGCTTCGGAGTGTTCTGGGGTGTTTTCATGCTTGTTATAATGCTGGGATCAGGTAATGGATTACGCACAGGTGTTTTGAGCGATTTCGAAGGTTCGGCTACAAATAGTTTTTTTGTTTGGGCTCAACGAACTAGTAAGCCATATAAAGGCCTTCAACCTGGTCGTGAATTTAATTATAATAATGAAGATTATAAAGCACTATTAAGAATACCTGAATTGGCAGTGGTTGCTCCAATGAATCAACTAGGAAGATATCAAGGAACTACAAACGCAATAAGAGGTCTTACTAGTACTGGTGCAGGGGTGTCGGGGGTTTATCCTGTTCTCAATAAAATTGAATCCATAAAAATTAGTAATGGTCGATGGCTGAATAATAATGATATCAAAGAAAAAAGAAAAGTTACAATTATTGGGAAGCATATAAGAGAGGTTCTTTTCAAAAAAGATGAAAATCCAATTGGAGAATATATTCAAGTTAGTGGAGTGTATTTTAGAGTTATTGGGGTTTCAAGTCCTACTGGTTCGGGCCAACAAGCAGAAGAACAAAGTAAAGTAATTTACATTCCTTTCAGTACATTCCAACAAGCGTTTAATTATGGTGATGTAGTAGGTTGGTTCTCTATTACTTCACAAAGCAATGTGCCAGCTTCAATAGCAGAAGAAAAAGTTCTTTCTATTTTACGTGAGCGACATAAAATATCACCTGATGATGAACAAGCAATTGGTCATTGGAATATGGAGAAACAATTTATTAAAATGAGTGGGTTGTTTAATGGAATCGATATTTTAGTTTGGGTAGTTGGAATTGGAACGTTAGTAGCCGGAATAATTGGAGTAAGTAATATCATGCTGATTATCGTTAAAGAACGAACGAGAGAAATTGGAGTAAAACGTGCATTAGGAGCAACACCAATTGCAATAGTTACTCAGTTAATCGTAGAATCCGTTTTTTTAACCGCTATTGCTGGTTATATCGGATTAGTTTTCTCAGTTGGATTATTGGAATTGATTTCATCAGTATTGCCACAAGACGATAATTCAATGTTTAAAAGTCCTGGAGTCGATTTAAATGTTGCTTTAATTGCCTTAAGTATAATAGTTGTTGCTGGTGCTTTAGCAGGATTAATCCCAGCAAGAAAAGCAATATCAATAAGCCCTGTAGAAGCATTAAGAACAGAATAAAAAAAATAAAAAATAATGATCAAGAAGTATTTCCGTATAGCCTCGTTATTAGCACTCGCTGCCCTCTTTATCGGCACGATTTGGTTTCTCTATTCAAAATCGCAGAAACCTCCAATTGTATTTGAAACGCAACAAGCCATGACAACAAATATTGTAAAGAAGACTGTTGCAACAGGATCTGTAGTTCCTCGAAGAGAGGTGTTTGTGAAATCACAAGTTTCTGGAATCGTAGATCAACTTTATGTTGTTGCTGGTGCAATGATTAAAAAGGGAGATGTTATGGCAAAGGTTCGCATAATTCCTAACATGGTTAATTTGAACGAAGCTGAAAGTCGAGTAAATCGCGCTAAAATAAATTATGACCAAGCTAAAGCAGATTTTGACAGATATCAATCATTGTTTAATAGCAAAATTGTAAGCCCATCGGAATTTCAGCAATATGAAATACGAATGCGTTCGGCACGTGAAGAAACAAGTACTGCTCAAAACAATCTTGATTTAATTAAAGATGGAGTTGCAAAAAGCTCGGGGAAAGAAACAAATACTTTAATTCGTTCTACTATTACAGGAATGGTACTTGATGTCCCTATTAAGGAAGGCTTTTCAGTTATTGAAGCGAATACATTTAATGAGGGAACAACGATTGCTTCCGTAGCCGACATGGGAGAAATGATTTTTGAAGGAAAGGTGGACGAATCAGAAGTTGGGAAAATAAGTAAAGGCATGGACTTAATTCTTACTGTTGGAGCTATAGATAACAAAAAATTTAAAGCTAAACTAGAATACATCGCACCAAAGGGAGTGACTGAAAATGGAGCTATTCAATTTCAAATTAAAGCAGCTATTGTATTAGATGAAGCTAATTTTTTAAGAGCAGGATATAGTGCTAATGCAGATATAATATTGGATAGTAGAAATGAAGTACTTGCAGTTCCTGAAAGCGTTCTTCAATTTGAAGGGGATACAACTTTTGTTGAACTCGAAATTAAAACGAATGAATACCGAAAGCAAATTATTAAAACAGGATTGTCGGATGGTATTAATATCGAAATATTAAATGGTGTTTCCTTAAAGGATAAAATTAAGGTGCCAGCAGGAACTGCTGCAGGAGAAGGATCAAAGAAAGGATAGAAAAATATTAGCCACAAAAAAACCTCAGTATAATTTTATACTGAGGTTTTTTTATAAATTTAATGCTGATTACTTCATTTTAGCAGCAGCAGAATCAACCATTGCAGCAGCAGTGTCAACCATTGCAGCAGCAGTGTCCATAGTAGCAGCAGCTTCAGTAGCCATTGTTGCAGTAGAATCAGCAGCAGCTTCAGTAGTTTCAGCAGTTTTTGATCCGCAAGATGCAAGAGCAACTACAACAGCAGCAACTGCAAGGATAGAATAGAATTTTTTCATTTTGTTGGGTGATTTTTTAGGTTTTAAAACTTACACCTTAATACAGAAGTGGCTAATAGGTAACCCAAAAAGTTTCCTTTTTCTTAAATAAATGTATAAGTAGCTGTAAGTCAAAGATAAAAAGTTAATTTTGTGCCAGTTAAGTGCATAAATAATTGTTTTCTTTGATTCACAGGGTTACCTTTATAACTATACCGTATTAATGACTAAACATTTGAAGCAGGTTCAGGCTATATCCGAAGAGGATTTATTGTACTCCTTACGAAATGGAGATGATAAAGCGCTAAAAACCATTTATCGACAACATTATCATACCATAATTAATATGGTTACTAATAATGCAGGTAGTCTTCAGGAAGCAAAAGACATTTATCAAGAAACCCTGATAGTGTTTTATGAGAAAGTAAAAGAAGAAGGTTTCGAACTTAATTGCCAAATAAAAACCTTTATCTATTCAGTTAGTAGGAGGTTGTGGTTAAAACAATTACAAAGAAAACAGCGCTTTAATGCTCCTTTAACCGATACTGATGAATATATTGATTTATCGTGGGAAGAGGTTGGTGATAAAGAAGATCAATATGATGCCATGCATACTGCCCTTGAATCTCTAGGCGAACCTTGCAAATCGATCCTCAAAGATTTTTATCTGCGAAATCAAAGTATGGAGGAGATTACAGATAAGTTTGGATACACTAACGCCGATAACGCAAAGAATCAAAAATATAAATGTCTGAAACGCCTTAAAAAAATGTTTTTCGAAGTCTATCAGCAAGAAAATAAAAATAATGACTAGCAAACGTGAAACCGATGAGTTAATTGAACGCTATTGCATGGGTCAATTAACGCCAGAAGAGCTCCGAATTTTTGAACAGTGGAGAGAAAGTGATCCAGAAATGGGTTTAGCCGTTGATGAGCATCGTATCATTACTGATGCCTTTCGTGTATATGCAGAACGTACAGAGCTAAAAAATAAAATCCGTACCATTCATGAAGATATGGAAACTGATGAATTCCGTTTTCAATCACCTCTAAAAATTGTTGAAAAAGAAACATCAAAAATTCGCACTCTTTGGAGAAAATATCGAATTGTTTCTGTTGCAGCTATAGCGACTATTGTTTCAGTAAGTGCAACAATTATTTCATTCAATATTGCAGGTGTGGGTCCAAATAAAAACACAACAGCTTACCAGGAATTACGACGTGAAGTTGAGAGTATTAAAAGGAATCAAAAAGCAATTATTAAAGATATTACAACTGAAAATAAAGAAGTTGAAAATAATCCAGCTAAAAGCTTTACAGGAACTGGTTTTGCCTTAAGTAAGGATGGTTATGTTTTAACAAGTTTCCATGTTGTGGAAGATGCAAAGGCTATTTATATCAGTAATGAAAAATTTGACCAAATAAAGATGCAAACGGTTTATACTGATGAATCTCTTGATTTGGCAGTTCTAAAAGTTGATGACAAAGATTTTATTGGTTTTCATGAAATGCCGTATTCTTTCAAAAAGATTGTTGGTGATCCAGGCGAGAAGGTTTTTACTTTAGGATACCCTCGTGAAGAATTGGTATATGGAGAAGGTTCAATTAGTTCATATACTGGATATGAAGGAGACACTGCGTCTTACCAAATAAGTATTCCAGTAAATCCTGGTAATTCAGGCGGGCCTCTATTCGACGGTCAAGGTAATTTATTAGGAATTATTTCAGGTAGAAATACCAATGCTGAAGGCGCTTCGTTTGCTGTAAAATCAAAATGGATTACTGATTACTTAAATCAAAGATCTAAAGAGGCAAAAATTAACATTCCTACTCAAAGAAATTTAAAAGGACTTGATCGCTCAGCTCAAATTAAGAAGTTAAAGGAGTATGTATTTATGGTTAAAGTTTATAACTAGAATTAAATCATTAAAATAGTAAAGATGCTCCGATACTCCAACGGGGCATCTTTAGTTTCTAAACATTGCCAGTTTCACTTCGTCACTTTATTTTACTGCTTTGTCGACAAATTATAGCAAGATTAAACTGCTTTATTAACTTTGTTCGCTCTCACACTAAAGCTATGACTAAATCATTTTCATCTTCAATTTACCCTTTGGTAATGTTGTTAAGTACCATTGCCTTGTTATTTGCCAATGGTACTGCTTATGGACAAAAAGAATGGGCATTAAAAGAATGTGTTGATTATGCCTTGCAACATAATTTAAATGTTAAGCAGAGTTATTTAAGCACTTCTCAATCAGCAAATGAAGTACTAAGAAACAAGTTAGCTCTAGCGCCATCCATTAGTGGTAACGGTAGTTCCTCATACAACTGGGGACGATCTGTAGATCCTTTTACTTATCAATTCACAAATGAAGAAATTCGATCTGTTAACTTATCCTTGAGTGGGAATGCAAGTTTATTTAACGGTTTCGAATTGCAAAACACGTTACGTCAAAGTAAATTAGATTATTTGGCTAGTCAATCCGATCTGAAAAAAATCGAGAATGATATTTCTTTAAATGTTATTTCAAACTACTTACAAGTTTTGTTTGCTAAGGAGCAATTAAAAATTTATGCAAATCGCGTTGATGAATCTACCAAGCAAAGGGATCGAACAAAACTAATGTTTGATGCTGGTACTATGACACGAGGTAATATTTTGGATGCAGAATCACAATTAGCAACAGAAGAGTTAAATAAAATAACTGCCGAAAATCAATTCGCATCAGCAACCTTAAGTCTTGTTCAACTTCTAGAGTTAGACAGTACTCAAGATTTTCAAGTTCAAAATCCAAAAGTAGATATTACATCCGCGGAGATTCTTTCTCAAACACCAGAAGCAATTTATCAAAAAGCAATGTCACATCTTCCAGAAATTCAAAGTGTAGATTTAAAAGTAAATTCTGCAGAAAAAGGATTAGATATAGCAAAGGGAGGATTATATCCTCGATTATCAATGAATGGTTCTTATTCGTCAGGATATTCAAGTGCATCACAAAATATTAAAGGTGAGCGAACACCATTTGGTAAACAATTAGATAACAATCTTGCTCGATCATTAGGCTTAAGTTTAAATATTCCTATTTTTAATGGTTGGTCGGCACATACATCTATCACCAGAGCTAAAATTGGTGTTATGAATGCCCAATTAAATGCGCAGATTACTCGAAACCAAGTTTATAAAAGTATTCAGCAAGCATATGTTGATGCAATCTCTGCACAGAAAAAATTCGCAGCCACTGAAAAAAGTACTGATGCATTACAAGAAGCCTATCTTTATGCAGACAAACGATTCGGTGCTGGGTTATCAAGTTCTTTAGAGTTTTTAACTGCAACAAATAATTTAACGAAAGCAAAAACTGATTTATTACAATCAAAGTACGATTATATATTTAAACTTAAAATATTAGATTTCTACGCTGGAAATCCACTTACTTTCTAATAGCAAAAATCCAATAATTGATATTTCATATGGCAAAGCAAAATTCTCTTTGGAAAAAAATAGGTATTGGAGCAGGAATACTAATTGTAATTCTAGTAATTGCTAAAAGTGCAGGTGTTTTTGGTGATTCAAATATTGTCAAAGTCAGTACCGATAAAGTTGTGAAGCGCGATATCGATGAAACTGTTTCTGCAAACGGAAAAGTTCAACCAGAAGTTGAGTTGAAAATCAGTGCCGATGTTTCCGGAGAAATTGTAGATCTTTTTGTTAAAGAAGGAGACGTTGTTAAAAAGGGAACCTTATTGTGTAGAATCAATCCCGAAATATATGCATCAAACTTAGATAGAGCAAACGCTTCAGTGAATGGCGCCAAGGCAAATCTTGAAAGTAGTAGATCTAGATTATTGCAATCACAATCTCAATATATAAAGGCAGAAGCAAATTATAATCGCAATAAAAAATTATTTGATGATGGTGTAATTTCTACTTCTGATTTTGAATCGATAAAATCAGGATGGGAAGTTGCCAAAGCCGAAGTGGATGCGTCAAAACAAAGTATTGCATCATCCGATTATAATGTTCGAAGTGCTGAAGCAAGTTTAAAGGAGTCTCGAGAAAATTTGAATAAAACAAATATTTACGCAGCTGTAGATGGAACGGTATCAAAATTAAGTAAAGAAAAGGGAGAACGTGTTGTTGGTACAAATATGATGGAAGGTACCGAAATAATGAGATTGGCTAATTTGAATGAGATGGAAGTTAGTGTAGATGTAAGTGAAAATGATATTGTTCGAGTAAATCTTAATGATACCGCATTTATTGAAATTGATGCGTATACGGGAAGAAAATTTACCGGAATTGTTACTGAAGTTGCAAATTCTGCAAATATTTCAGGATCTATGTCGACGGATCAGGTTACCAATTTCACTGTTAAAATTCGAATTTTAAGAGAATCATACAAAGATCTTTTGGAAGGTAAAAATGCAAGCTTTAGCCCTTTTCGTCCTGGCATGTCTGCCTCTGTTGATATTAGAACAAAACATGTTGCAGATGTAATTGCATTACCTATTCAAGCGGTAACAACAAGAGATACTTCAAAAAAGGAGATGATTGTTAAAGATCCTTCTACATCAACTACAACTTCAACTGTAGAAAAGAAGAAGGAAGATGTTCCAGTTCAAGAATGTGTATTTGTAATTGTTAATGGAAAAGCAACTTTAAGAATGGTTAAAACAGGAATTCAAGACAATATGTATATTCAAATTCTTGATGGCTTAAAGGTAGGCGAAGAAGTAATTTCTGCTCCATACAATGCTATTTCTAAAACATTAAAAGAAGGAACAACAGTAAAGATTGTTCCGCGCGATGAATTATTTGAAAAAGAAAAAAGTAAATAATTAAGTAGCCGATTTTGTTTTATTAATATCGCCAAATTTATTTTTATAAAAATGCAATGAGTAAAATCCTTCATATCGAAACAGCTGTTAATGTATGTTCGATAGTCGTTGCGGATGAAGGGAAAATTCTTTCAGTAAAGGAGTCCTACGAGCCTCGAGTTCATGCTTCAATGACTGCTGTTTTCATAAAAGAGGCGATGGAAGAATCTGGTTTATCTTTTAATGAATTAGATGCGATTGCGGTTAGTAAAGGCCCTGGAAGTTATACTGGTTTAAGAATAGGAGTAGCCACAGCTAAAGGACTTTGTTTTACTTTAGAAAAGCCGCTCATTGCAATTAATACACTAAAAGCAATGGCCGCTAGTTTTCTTATTAGTAATCCAGGTATTTTTAAAGATCAATTACTAGTTCCATTAATTGATGCCAGAAGAATGGAAGTTTATGGATGTGTTTTGGATCAGCAGTTAAATTATTTAGAACAAACAAAAGCTGAAGTTCTGAACATGAATAGTTTCATGTCTTCTCCAGAAACACCTAGAATTATTTTTGGTGATGGTGCTGCCAAAACAATCGAAATTTATAATCAATACAATAATGTAAAAATTATTGATGATTTTAAACATTCTGCTCTTGGACTTGTTAAACTCTCATTAGAATATTATCAAAAAGGAAGATTTGAAGAGTTAGCTTATTTTGAGCCCTATTATTTAAAAGAGTTTCTAGACAATAAACTAAAGAGTTAAACGTTTTTTGAGTTCATTAATATAAAAATTATGCCTCGTTTCTTTAAATCGTATGTTATGATCGGGTGTTTATTATACCTTTCAAGTGCGTGCCAGTCTCCTAAAAAGAAAATTCACGAAATCACTTACGCCGACACAAAAAAAAATATGTCAACAGCAATTACAGATACAGCCACTTTTGGTGGAGGATGCTTCTGGTGTGTAGAAGCAGTTTATCAAGATTTAAATGGAGTTTTATCAGTAACTTCCGGTTATTCAGGTGGGACAACAGTTAATCCTTCATACGAACAAGTTTGTGGAGGGAATACAGGTCATGCAGAAGCAATCCAAATTGTTTATGATCCTAAGGTAATTACTTTCGATGAACTTTTAGAGGTGTTTTGGACGGTGCATGATCCAACAACTTTGAACAGACAAGGTGCAGATGTTGGAACACAATATCGATCTGTAATTTTATACCATGATTTAACGCAAAAAGAAATTGCTGAAAAGTATAAGAAGAAATTAAATGATGAAAAGGCGTTTGATAGTCCTGTTGTAACAGAGATTAGTCCATTTCAAATATTTTATTCGGCCGAAAAATATCATCAAAATTATTTTAAAGATAATGGGAATCAACCATATTGTAGCATGGTAATTCGTCCGAAAGTTGATAAATTTAAAAAGGTTTTTAAAGACAAATTGAAGCATTAATCTTTTTTACCTAAATCGAAAAAAGATTAGATTTCAATTATTCATTACCTAATTCAATCCTTAGTTATTCGAAATTTTTTCGAATAACTAAGGATTGAGATTAAAATGTTTTTCTGCCATATCATTAACAGCTTTTCCAATAGCTAAACATGCAGTTGCAGCAGGAGATGGTGCATTTAAAACGTGCAAAGCATTTTCGCTATTTACAATTTTAAAATCATCAATCATATTTCCATCATTATCGAGTGCCATCGCACGAACACCAGCACGTCCTGGAACAATATCCTCCATTTTCAAGTCAGGCACTAAGCGTTGTAATCGCTCTAGAAAAAGTTTTTTACTAAAAGCTCTTCGATATTCATCCAATCCAAAACGCCAATGTTTTAAAAATAATTTCCATGTTCCGAGGTAAGCCAATGCATCTAAAGTATCTGTTAAATTAAAATCAGTTTTTCCATATCCTTCACGTTTGAAAACAAAAACTGCATTAGGTCCACATTCTGTTGGATGATGTAACATACGAGTAAAGTGTACTCCCAAAAACGGAAACTCTGGATTTGGAACAGGATAGATTAAATGTTTTACTTTATGTTGTGCTTCTGGAGTTAACTCATAATAATCACCACGGAAACCAACAATTTTCATGTTAGGATTCATGCCTTCTTTTTTTGCAACACGGTCGCTTTGTAGTCCTGAACAATTTACAATATACTTGCCTCTAAAATTTCCTTTTGGAGTTACAACTATAGTTTCACTTCCATCTTTAACAAATGCCGTTGCTTCGTGTTCAAGTAAAACTTTACTTCCTTGAAATTTCTCTTCTATTAGAGTCGATAATGTTTCGCAAACTCCAATAAAATCAATGATTCCGGTACATCCAACACGTATTCCTGAAATTCCAGAACAAAACGGTTCAATCTCTTTTATTTGAGCGGCAGTTATCATTTCGATATCTTCAACACCATTTTTTAATCCATTATTAAACACTTTACTCATGTGTTCAAGTTCAGAATTATGTGTAGCAACGATAATTTTTCCACATACATCATGAGCTATATTATGCTCTTTTGCAAAAGCTACTAATTCCCTTCTGCCTTCAACACAATTTTTTGCTTTATAACTTCCCGGTTTATAATATATTCCTGAATGGATAACCCCTGAGTTTCTCCCTGTTTGATGGAACGCTACGGCATTTTCTTTTTCCAATAAAAGAATTTTCAAATGAGGATGATGAAGATTTAACTTGTAAGCTGTTGACAATCCTACAATCCCACCACCTATAACAATCACATCGTATATTGATTCTTGCATCTCGCAAAAGTAAGGGATACTAGTTTAAATGATAGTGTTTTTTACTATCTATATTAGTGGTATTTATTAGATCCAAGAGAATTTTGGTTTAATTAAAGAGTGAACCTCATAAATAATAAATAGACCTTAGTGATATTCATTAATTCTAATTTAATAGGCTATTTATTTAAGTTTAATTCTGATAAAAAATACACTTCCAATAAAATAATTGGTATATTAGCATTGATCATAAATTGAATCTCAGCCTTTTACCAAAGACTAATTCTTTTGATCTAATTAGCACAATCATTTGTTAATAAAATTTATTGCTTAAGAATGCTCAAACCCGCTACACGCCTACATTTGCTAACATACAACTTATGAGAAGAGGCTTATTAATTATGTGGTGTTTGGTAGCACCTATTGTTTCGTTGGCGGGAGGTTTCCAAATTAATACCCAAAGTCAAAAAGCAATTGGAATGGGTGGATCTGTAACTGGATTGGCCTTGGATGGATCAGTTTGCTTCTTCAACCCAGCAGGTATGTCGTTTCTTGATAGTAATTGTATTAATGCAGGACTGAGTTTAATTATCCCCAATACTACGTATTTAGGGCTTTACAATGGATCTGAAAAGATGGTTTCACAGATATATTCTCCCTTTTATCTTTATGCTACTTATAAACTTAAAAGTAAATTATCAGTCGGTCTAAGTATTAATAACCCTTTCGGATTAGGTACCAAATGGGATGATAAATGGAGTGGTCGCTACATTACACAACAAGCAAAAATTTCCTCAACCTATATCCAACCAACATTATCGTATAAATTTAATAACCATATCTCTTTTGGTGGTGGTCCAATAGTAGTTTTAGGGTCCGCAAAGTTGCAAAAGGCTCTCCCTATAATTAATTTAAATAACACTGAAGCTGGCTTAGAGTTAAAAGGAAAGTCTACTGGCATTGGATTTAATGCCGGTATATTCATGAATTTTGGTAAATTAAATATTGGAATCGACTATCGCTCAAAAGTAAAGTTAGATTTTAAAAACGGCGATGCTACTTTCTCAAATATTCCTTCCTCATTAATATTAAATAATACCTTTCCATCCTCTACATCGTTTAATTCAGTAATCAATCTTCCTTCAGTTTTTTCTGCAGGGCTCGGTTATAAAGTATCAGAAAAAACAAAAGTAAATTTGGATTTTAATTTCACTGGATGGTCAGTTTATGATTCATTAAAATTTGAATTTACTGATAATCCAACATTGAATAATTCAGAAGCGAAAAAATATAAATCAGTAATTGCTATTAGGTTGGGTGCAGAGTATAAATATACTCGTAAGCTTGATTTACGTGCTGGTATTGCATATGATCAATCTCCAGTAAAAGATGGCTACTTAAGTCCTGAATTACCAGATGCTAATAAATTTATTTTAGCAGGAGGATTTACTTATCGAGTAAAAAGACATTTGTATTTCGAAGGATCAATAATGTTTGAAGATGTAATAGAAAGGAAAGAAACATCGAATTCAAATGACAATTTTAATGGCACTTATAAATCATACTTATACATTATCGGACTTGGACTACAATATAACTTCTAAAAAAATTATTCATTGGTGCGTTGTCGTTAGTATTTTTTTAACGTCATGTAAACCTTCATTGGAAGAGCCCAAAGTATCTCCAGGATTAGCTGACTTTAGCAGATTTGTTGTTGTTGGAGATGATTTTACTGCTGGTTTTACTAACGGCGCATTAACACTAGAAGGACAAGAAAATTCATTCCCATCAATTTTAGCCTCTAGATTTACAGAGGTTGGTGGAGGAGCATTTAATCAGCCGTACTTATCAGTAGGAAATGGATTAGGATTTACCTCTCAGGGTAATTTGGTTGGACAATTGCAACTTATTTCAGTTTTTAATTGCCAAGGTAAAAACGATTTTAGAACTAAGTATTCAGTGGCTAACCCATACGATCTTCAATGGTTGGGTAATTTAAAAAAATACAATAATTACGGAATTCCCGGAGCTAAATCATTCAATTTAGAAAGTCAAACTTTTGGCAAAAGTCATCCTGCTGGAAATCCATATTATCACCGATTTGCCTCTGATACTGGAGCAACTTCTGGATTAACATCTACTGTTTTAGGTGACGCATTTTCTATAAACCCAACTTTTTTTAGCTTATGGATTGGAATTAATGACGTATTGCAGTATGCCATTTCGGGAGGGAATGAAAATCAGCTTCCAATGCACGAGATAACAGCTGATTCATCTTTTGTTGTAGCGATTGATAGAACTATAAATAGCCTAACTAGTAATGGGTCAAAGGGAATTGTATTAAATATTCCAGATATTGAGAATTTGCCTTTCTTTTCAACTATACCTTATAATGGGCTAAATCTTACCAAAGCTGAGGCAGATTCACTTAATAATACATCACCATCAGGGGTTTCATTTCATTCTGGGGCTAATGCTTTTGTTGTTAATGTAAATGGAGTAATTCGACAACTGAAAGAAGGGGAATTGGTGCTTTTAACCACCTCTAGTGATTCTATAAGCTGTTTTGGGCTAGGAACTCCTGTAAATCCACTGAGTGAGTCGATGATTTTAAATCAACAAGAAGTATCAAATATTCACAATGCAATTGGTCGTTTTAATTCAAAAATTGAATCAGCCACGGCTTCTGCTAATTTGGCTTTTGTAGACGTAAACCTTTTATTCAAATCGCTGAAATCGGGGATTCTTTTTAATGGAGTTGATTACTCAACAAAATTTATTAGTGGAGGAGCTTTTGCAATAGATGGAATACACCCAAATGCTATCGGTTATGCCTTTATTGCTAATGCATGTTTAGAAACCATAAATTCCAAGTACAAAAGCACTTTTAGCAATTTAGATGTAAATCAATACCGAGGCATACGGTTTCCGTAATTTTTTTGATTGTTTGCATTAGGCTATGCTAGAGAAAAAACAATATGTTTAGTTAGGTTTTCCTATCTTTGCAGCTCTTAATTCCAACCATAGGAACAGGGAATAATACATCATGGATAAGCATAGTTACATAGGAAATAGTAGCCCAGAAGTTATAGAAGATTTATACCGTCAATATCTTATTGATGCAGAAAATGTTGAACCGAGTTGGAGGCAATTTTTTTCAGGATTTGAATTCGCCAGAGAAAGATTCGGAGACGTCGATAATTCTTGTATTGTTCCAGAACAGGTTGACAAGGAATTTAAGGTAATTAACTTAATTAACGGATACAGAAATCGTGGTCATTTATTTACTAAAACCAATCCAGTAAGAGAGCGCAGAAAATATTTTCCAACTCTTGAGATAGCAACTTTTGGATTAGTGGAGTCTGATTTGGAAAGTGTTTTTCAGGCTGGCAATGATTTAGGAATAGGTCAAGCGAGGTTAAAAGATATTATCTCACACCTTGAGCAAACCTATTGTGGGTCTGTTGGTGCTGAATATAAATACATCCGCGATCCTCAAGTTATTCATTGGCTTGAAAGCAGAATGGAATCTTCAAAAAATTCTGTAAAGTTTTCGATAGATGAAAAGAAGCGAATGCTTATAAAATTAAATGAAGCAGTTGCCTTTGAAAATTTCTTGCATACAAAATTTACGGGGCAAAAGCGATTTTCATTAGAAGGAGCAGAAACGTTGATTCCAGCATTAGATGCTGTTCTAACCGAAGGTGCTGAGCTTGGAATAAAAGAATTTGTTATTGGCATGGCTCATCGTGGGAGGTTAAATGTATTAGCGAATCTATTAGGAAAAAGCTATGAAGATATTTTTGGTGAATTTGAAGGAAAGGAATTTGATGATAATTCATTTGATGGAGATGTAAAATACCATTTAGGATATTCCAGCGATATACAAACAGCATTGGGGAAAAAAGTGCATTTGAGTTTAACACCAAATCCATCACATCTCGAAGCTGTTGATCCGCTTGTTCAAGGAATTGTTCGTGCAAAAATTGATAATACACCTGGAGG
Organism: Bacteroidota bacterium; assembly: GCA_031423735.1. Classification (GTDB taxonomy): domain Bacteria; phylum Bacteroidota; class Bacteroidia; order AKYH767-A; family OLB10; genus JANXSD01. The sequence continues at coordinate 15,020 of JANPGA010000544.1, forward strand.
TAATGTTAGCCAGATCGCTCCAATTCTAATCCATGGTGATGCTGCTATTGCGGCACAAGGAATCGTATATGAAGTTATTCAAATGTCTTTGCTTAAAGGATATCGAACAGGAGGAACCATACACTTAGTAGTAAATAATCAAGTTGGTTTTACTACAAATTATATTGATGCACGTTCAAGTACTTATTGTACTGATGTTGGTAAAGTTACTTTGTCACCAGTATTTCATGTGAATGGTGATGATGTTGAAGCACTTGTTTATACAATTCGACTTGCGATGGAATACCGTCAAACTTTTCATCGTGATGTTTTTATTGATATTTTATGTTATCGTAGATACGGCCACAACGAAGGGGATGAGCCAAGGTTCACACAACCCATTTTATATAAAGCAATTGCAGGACATCTTAATCCACGTGAAATTTATAACCAAAAGTTATTATCTCAAGGAGATGTAGAAGCAAATCTTGCAAAAGAGATGGAAAAATCTTTTAAAGAGTTATTGCAAAAAAGTTTAGACCTTTCTAAGAAACAGGAGAAAACAAAAAATACACCCTTCATGGATGGAACATGGAGTGGTTTAAGATTATCTTCTCCTTCAGATTTTGATAATTCTCCAAATACTGCTGTAGATAAAAAAACAATTCTTGATTTAGGATTGAAAATGAGCACTCTTCCAGTAAATAAAGTTTTCTTTAGTAAAATAGTTCGTTTAATGGACGAACGAAAAAAGATGCTTGAAGGAGAGGGTCGCTTGGATTGGGCTATGGGCGAATTGTTAGCCTATGCAACTTTGTTAAAGGAGGGTTTCCCTGTTCGTGTAAGTGGGCAGGATGTTGAGCGTGGAACATTTTCACATCGCCATGCCGTAGTACGTGTAGAGGATTCAGAAGAACAATATGTACCTTTAAATAATCTGGAAGAAAAGCAGGCACCTTTTTACATTTTCAATTCTTTGCTTAGTGAATATGGGGTATTAGGATTTGATTACGGATATTGTTTCTCAGCACCGAATTCGTTAGTTATTTGGGAAGCTCAATTTGGTGATTTTGGTAATGGGGCTCAAATAATTATTGATCAATATATAAGTAGTGCTGAAGATAAATGGCGTCGTATGAATGGTATCGTAATGCTGTTACCTCATGGTTACGAAGGTCAAGGAGCAGAACATAGTAGTGGTAGAATGGAGCGCTTTTTAGCCTTGTGTGGTGAGTACAATATGCAAATAGCAAACTGTACTACTCCGGCTAATTTTTTTCATTTACTTCGTCGCCAAATGCATCGCGAATTTCGTAAACCATTAGTGGTTTTTACTCCTAAAAGTTTATTACGACATCCAAAGTGTATATCAAAAATTGATGACCTTACTAATGGAGGATTTATGGAAGTTATTGATGATAATTCTGCAAAATCAAAAGAAGTGTCCCGAATAATTTTCTGTTCTGGAAAAATTTATTTTGAGTTGTTAGAAAGAAAGGAGCAAGATAAAGCTAATGAAGTTGCAATAGTGCGGATTGAGCAATTATATCCTTTCCCATTTAAACAGGTTCGTGATATTGTTTCAAAATATAAAAATGCAGATGAGTTTTTATGGGTTCAAGAAGAGCCTGAAAATATGGGAGCTTGGTCTTATTTGTTGAGAATTGCAAATGAGTTTAAATTAAAAGTTATTTCTCGACAAGAAAGCGCAAGTACCGCAACAGGTTCTCACAAGCAACATGATAAAGAACAATTAGCAATAATTAATCAAGCATTTGCAAAAACATTAGTTGTAAATTAGTTAGATTTTAAATAAGAATTTTACAGATTAGAATTAGTAAAAATTATGGCAGTTGATATAAAAGTACCTTCTCCAGGAGAATCAATTAGTGAAGTGCAAATTGCACGATGGATTAAAAAAGATGGTGATTATGTTGAGAAAGACGAGGAGATTGCAGAAATTGATTCTGATAAAGCAACTTTAACTCTAGCAGCAGAAGCTAATGGCACTCTTAAGATTTTAGTAAAGGAAGGGGAAACCATTGCTGTTGGAACAGTAGTAGCATCTATAGATACAAGTGCTTTAGCTCCCATAAATAAAGTAACTACTCCATCCCCTTCAACTGCTACTATTCCAGCAAAACCTTCTTCAGTGATTGAACCTATAGCTACCTATGCGAAAGATGTTCCATCGATTTCAGCAAAAAAATTAATGGATGAGAATGGCGTTGCAAGTGCACAAGTGAAATCAACTGGTAAAGATGGACGCATTACAAAGGGTGATGTATTAGAAGCGATCACAAATAAAGTTGCAGCTCCAGTAGCTGTTGCTGAAACTAAAGTTTATGGATCTCGTGATCAGCATCGTGAGAAGATGACAATGCTTCGTAAAAAAGTAGCTCAACGGTTATTGTCAGTAAAGCAATCCACCGCTATGTTAACAACGTTTAACGAAGTTGACATGAGTGAGATTATGAATATTCGTAAACAATATAAAGATGTTTTTAAAGAGAAGCACGGAGTTAATTTAGGTTTCATGAGTTTCTTTACAAAAGCAGTTTGCGAAGCATTAAAAGCCTTCCCAACTGTAAATGCACAAATAGATGGTGATGAAATCGTTTTTAATGACTTTATGGATATAGCAATTGCTGTTTCTGCACCCAAGGGATTAATAGTTCCAGTTATTCGCAATGCAGAAATAATGAGTCTGGCACAAATTGAATCTTCCATTGGACAACTTGCAGTTAAAGCGCGTGATAGTAAATTGACTTTAGAAGAAATGACTGGTGGCACATTCACCATCACCAACGGTGGAGTGTTTGGCTCTATGTTATCAACGCCAATTTTAAATCCACCACAGAGTGCAATTTTAGGTATGCATAATATTGTTGAACGTCCTGTTGCAGTGAATGGCAAAGTAGAAATTCGTCCTATAATGTATCTCGCACTTTCATACGATCACCGAATTATTGATGGAAAAGAATCGGTTGGATTTCTAGTAAAAGTAAAACAGATGTTAGAAGAACCTGTTAAAATGTTGTACAGTGGTAATGATCCTATGAAACAGTTGCTAGGAGTTTGATTGTTTTAATTCCCAAACCCACCCTCTACTCCTGCAAAGTAGTGATATCCTATTTTAAGTACCTACAAAAATTCTGCATTCTTAATTCTTAATTCTACATTCTTAATTCTGCATTCTTAATTCTGCATTCTGAATTCTGCATTCTTAATTCTAAATTCTGCATTCTTAATTCTGCTGTGCGTGCCTGACATAGGTTGACTTTTTTATTAGTAATTCAAATATATGTTGTTTTAATGTTA
>JANPGA010000545.1:0-1956 GCA_031423735.1 Bacteroidota bacterium
GATATTAAATCATATAAATCTGATAAAGAAAATGAAAAGTTACAAGTTGAATATGAAAAATTATATAAGAAATATGAAGGTATTAATCAACCTCGTACTGTAGATGTTAAATATAATATTGATTTATTTCCGTCAGAAAGAAAACTCAATGTAAAAGCACGATTAATTGTAAAAAATAAAGGAATCACTCCAATTGACTCTATTCATTTTTCAATGATAGAAGATTATAAAACAATAATTAAATTACCAAATTCAAAAATTGTATTTAATGATGATGAACATGGTTATGTAATTTACAAATTAAACCACCCACTACTACCTGGTGATTCTATTCCATTAGAAATTGAAACCTCATACGCAGCACATGGTTTTGAAAATGAAGTTTCAAATACGTCAATAGTTCAAAATGGATCTTTCTTTAATAATTCGGCAATACTACCACAAATAGGTTATCAAAAAAATCAAGAACTTACTGATCGCGATAAAAGAAAAGATAATGGATTAAAGGAAAGAGCACGAATGACAGCACTTGAAAGAAATTGTACTACTAATTGTATGAATACTTACATCTCATCCAATTCAGATTGGGTGAATGTTGAAACAATTTTCAGTACTTCATCTGATCAAATTGCAATTGCTCCAGGCTCACTACTAAAAAAATGGACGGTCGGAAATAGAACGTATTATAATTACAAACTAGATTATCAGGCATTAGATTTTTATTCCTTCTTGTCAGCTAGATACGAAGTAAAAAGAAAAAAATGGAATGGAATCGATATTGAAGTATATTATATCCCTGAGCATAAATACAATGTTGATAAAATGATTAGCTCAATGGAGCATTCACTGGATTATTATATTGCTCATTTCGGGCCATACAAACATCACCAAACAAGAATTATCGAGTTTCCGCGCTACGCATCCTTTGCGCAATCTTTTCCAGGTACAATGCCCTATTCGGAAGGAATTGGATTTATTGAAAACTTAACGGATCCAGAAAGTATTGATATGGTTTATTATGTAGTTGCACATGAAATGGGACATCAATACTGGGCACATCAAGTTACTGGAGCAGAAATGCAAGGTGCTACATTATTATCGGAAACAATGGCTCAATATTCAGCTTTAATGGTAATGGAAAAAATGTATGGAAAGGATCAGATGCATAAATTCTTGAAATATGAAGCCGATAGATACTTGCGCGATCGAGGAGGCGAACGATTAAAAGAATCACCATTGTTAAAAGTAGAAAACCAAGGTTATATTCATTATCGTAAAGGAAGTGTAGTTATGTATTACCTTAAGGAGATGATTGGTGAAACTGCGATTAATCATGCTCTAAAAAACATGATTGATAGTTTTGCATATCGTCAACCTCCTTACCCTACTTCTTATGATTTAGTGGATCGATTTGAAAAGGAAACTCCAGATAGTTTAAAATATTTAATCAAAGATTTATTTTATGATATTACTCTTTTCAATAACCGAACAACAGAAGCTTCCTATAAAAAAATATCAGATAAAAAATATGAAGTTACTTTTACAGTAACCTCAGAAAAGTTAAAAGCTGATTCTCTTGGACATGAAACAAAAGTTGAAATAAACGATTGGATAGAAATTGGAGTCCTTTCAAAGGCGCTGGATGGCAAAAAATATGGAAAGAAATTATATTCACAACTGGTGAAAATAAATTCAAATACAAGAACGTTTAAAGTAATTGTAAATGAACAACCTTATCAAGCAGGTATTGATCCCGATTATTATTTAGTAGATAGAATTCCTGATGACAATTTAAAAAAGGTAACAGAACTTTAAATAAAATTAAGAATTAAAAATTAAGAATTAAGTCCAGATTGCTATAGGGATAAGAATTGGGAATTTTTAATTTGAAATTTTTTATTAATATAAATTCTTCATAATATATTCAATATGACAATTGAACAATACATATCAAAA
>JANPGA010000546.1:0-4622 GCA_031423735.1 Bacteroidota bacterium
CTTTAAAATCCTAACAATCCTGCTTGCCAAGAAGACTTGTTCTTCTTGGTTCCAGTTTTTTTTATCAATCCTGCTTGCCAAGAAGACTTGTTCTTTATGGTTCCTGTTTTTTTGAAGGTCCTGAGTTGCAAACTCAGGACAGCGGTTTCCGTATCCCGATAGCTATCGGGACGTAATTTTTAATTGAATAGCCTCCCCTAACCCCTTCGAAGCAGGGGGATGATTTTTTGGTAGAATTTAGTTGGGGTTTTAAGTAGGAAATTGATAGATTTTATTAAAATGGAGGAGGCATATATTTTTATCTACTTTTGCGTTGAATTATTGGAAGTAAGTGGATAATACACTTTTTACTTTTTGAGGGTGTTGAAGAGGAACTATTTTGTGAGAGTTGCGTAATAGGATAACGCATAAAAATACCTTGAAAAGTAAATTATGTACCTTTCAGAAATACTAAACAATAGTTAAGTCTAACTAAATAAGCATTTTATATCTTTCCTGATGGAAAAAAAATTAATTGGCGGGAATAACCTAATCGACCAAAAAGATCTTAAAAAAGCACTCACTACCATCGGTAAAAACTGGATGTGGTTTACGATTTTTTTAAGTGTAAGCATTGGATTATCAGTGCTATACTTGTATAAAGCAACGAATTATTATGGAGCTGCTACCCAAATTTTGGTTAAGCCACCAAAAGATCCATTTAAAGATGCCTTAAGTGAATCATTATCGAATAGTACGACTAAGAAGGAGGATGTTGCGAATGAGATGATGATTTTGAAATCTAACAAGTTGATAGAGGAAACTGTATCTAAGTTAAACCTTGACATTTCCTATTACATTGAAGGTCGATTAAAAACAGGAGAAGTGTATCATGGAACGCCCTTTACTGTGGAAGGTAAAATTTCGGATATGTCGTTATATGATGCTCCATTTAAACTTCGCATTTTAAATAAAGAACGATTTAAAGTAGAAATCCACACCGATAATTACAATTTTGTAAGAGAAGCCAGGTTTGGAGATCCGGTAGTTTCTGATCGTTTCTCATTTATAGTTAGTAGCGATTCGGCAGTTATAAAAGAGAACAAAAAAATTAGTGAAATAAGTTATCTTTTTAAATTTAAAAATCATGCTCAATTAGTTAGTAATTATCAGCAAGCTCTAATTGTAGAAAAGGATTTGAATGCATCGGTAATGCAATTATCGATTGAAGATGAAGTGCCAGAAAAAGCAATTGATTTTTTAAATACACTTACTGCAATCTACATAGAAAACAGTATCTCAGTAAATAAGAAAGTAAATGAAAACACACTCGATTTTATTGAAGGACAACTTCGAGAAGTAGAAGGGCAATTGAATAATGTGGAAGGTAATTTAGAACAATTTCAACGATCAAAAACCACTTTTAACTTAGGACAAGAACAAAGTGTATTATTTCAACGTGTAGTAGATTTTGATACTGAGAAAGCAAGATTAACGATCCAGCTTAAGTCGATTGATATGATGTATGAGTTTCTTACAAGTAGTAATTCTGATATGTCGTTGTCGTCGAATTTACTTGCTGAACAGAATGACCCATCGTTAGCTGCATCTTTTAATGAATTATATGCATTACAACAGAAGAAAAGCAATTTGATGTTTAGCAATACTGCGAACAGTCCGTTAGTAAAAGAAGCTGATGCTCAGATATCGATATTGAAACAAAACATTTTAGGTATAGTACTTAATGTTCGAAAAACATTGGTTAATAAGATTAATAGTTTGAGTAGTCAGGTAGGGGAATATCAGAGTACTATTCGCGAGATGCCTACAACACAACGAGGATTGGTAAACATAAACAGGAGTGTTGAAATTTACTCTAAGATTTATGAGTTTTTATTACAGACAAGAGCACAAACAATCATTTCGAAAGCTGCAATTGTGGCTGATAGAGTTGTATTAGAGCCAGCTTATTCGAAAGGGTTGATGCATCCGATTAAGCTTAAAATTATTTTAACGGGTATTGGTATTGCGTTAGCACTATCGTTTTTAATAATTTTCTTAAAGAGTATGTTTTATAATTACATACAAACCAAAGATGATTTAAAAGAAATCACCAACTTACCTATTACAGGAGTTATTGGTAAAACGAAAGATGCGACGAATGAGTATTTAGTAGTTGAGAAGTTTCCACAGTCGCAAACTGCTGAAGCGTTTAGGGTAATTCGAACTAACCTTTCCTATTTTGCTCCTAAAGTTACAAGTAAGGTAGTTTTGGTAACCTCTTCGGTTGCGAGTGAAGGAAAGACTTTTTGCGCTGTAAACATTGCTACCATTTTTGCAAAGGCAAAAAAGAAAGTTGTTTTACTAGACTTAGATTTACATAAACCAAAACAAGCAAACGCATTTAATTTGCAAAATGATATTGGGATAACTTCTTATATAGTTGGCAATGCGAAATTGAGTCAGATTATAAAAGAAACTAGCATTAAAGATTTACAAGTTATCCTTACTGGTCCTCGTACGCCAAATGCATCAGAATTGATTTTGGATCCTATGATGGAGACATTGATCAATGAATTGAAACAGCATTATGAGTATATCATTATTGATACACCACCAGTTGGATTATTATCGGATGCATTAGAGTTTATGAAGTTTGCCGACTTAAGTTTATATGTGTTAAAGGCAGGATATTCGAAGAAAGATTTTGTGGATATTGCACATCAAATAGTAGAGAAAAATCATGTGAAGAATTTGTCCTTCATATTAAATAATGTAAATAGTAAAAATATTCCTGCTGGATACGGCGGGGGATATTATTCATAATAATGGACAATCAAACTACGCCTGAACATATCCAAGACGAGTATCAAGGATCGGGAGGCAGTACACTTAAGAAAGCGATATCGAGTTTAAATGGGCAATTAAACTCGGGGCATCGGCGTAAAATGTTAGCATTAATGGTGCTGATATTTATTTCAGCCATACTTGACGTATTTGGGCTTGCCTCCATACTTCCCTTGGTACAAATTGCTACAAATTCAGGTCCTAATAATCATCGCAATGAATATTTACAATTAGTATTTGACTTTTTCCATTTTCAAAACGACAGATCCTTTTTATTATTTTTAATTTTATCAGTACTTGTATTTTTTATAATTAAAACTGTGTTTGGCTTTTTTGTAAATTATTTGCAAACTAAATTTAGCGGTGTAATTGCAAATCATATTACAAGAAGACAATTTAATAAATATTTTAATTTAGATTTTCACTCTTTCACAACATTAAAGAGCAGTGAAATAACTCAACATATTTTCAATACTCCTTTATCGTATACGAATTGGGTGGTGTTGCCTTTAATTATGCTTGCCTCAGAGGTGTTAATTGTATTTTTAATAGTTGGAGGAATTGCTGTTTATGATATTAAATTGTTTTTATTTATTGCTGTAATTGTTGGTCCTTGTACTGGGTTAATTTATTATGTTTTAAAAAATCGCTCATCACGCGTAGGAGCTGAAATGAATAAAATATATCCGATGTCGTTAGGTACTTTGACACAAACAATTGGTGGATATATTGATATTAAATTAGCTGACAAAGAGATTCATTATCGTGATAAATTTTTAAAATTTCAGCGACGATATCAGAGTTTAGAGATGACTTCTTACTTGTACAATTTGGTACCGATGCGCGCTAATGAATTAGTTGCATTAGCTGGAGTTGTTTTGATATTTATTTATGCAATATTTTTAACTGACAATAGTTCACAGGCAATAGTAATGGTGAGTTTGTTTGCTGCTGCAGCGTATCGTTTAATGCCCTCATTAAATCGCATTGTAAGTTCGATGGTTTATTTACGAAGAAACATGTCGTCGATGGAAATTTTAGACAGATATCCTGACTTAGTATTTGATCGTAAAGACGAAGGACAAGGGGAGAAAGTAACGTTTAGAGAATCGATAGAATTAAAAAATCTTTCTTTTCATTTTCCTGGCAAGAAACACAATGTTTTACAGGAAATTAATATTGAAATTCGTAAAGGGGAGAAAATCGGAATCATTGGTTCATCTGGCTCTGGTAAGACTACGTTAATGAATGTGTTACTGCGTTTTTATGAAGAGCAAAAAGGAAATATATTAATTGATGGCAAACCATTACGTAAAGAGCAAATGCGTAATTGGCGAAGTATGATTGGGTATGTTAAGCAAGATATTTACTTGATGGATGCATCGGTAAAAGAGAATATAACCTTTGGTGAAGAAGTTGTTGATGAAGAGCTTTTAAAATTGGCTGTTAGTCAGGCATCGTTGAGTGCATTAATTGAATCGTTACCGGATGGCTTAGATACTACGATTGGAGAAAGAGGTTCGAGATTATCAGGGGGACAACGTCAAAGAATTAGTATTGCAAGATCGTTGTATCGTAATGCTGAAATTTTAATTTTTGATGAGGCTACTTCAGCTCTGGATAATCAAACAGAACAAGAAGTTAGTGAGTCGATTGATTCATTATCAGAAGTACATAAAACCATCTTTATCATTGCTCATAGAATTACTACACTAAGAAATTGTGATAGAATTTATGAATTAAAAGATGGGAAAGTGGTAGGGGTTTTTAGTTATTCGGAGTTAGTGGAGAAGGTT
>JANPGA010000547.1:0-2669 GCA_031423735.1 Bacteroidota bacterium
GACAACAAGATCTTGAATTAAAGATGGAGAAAAAGGGGTCAAGTAGTTTGTTCTCGATTTTCTCATGCGCTAATTCGGATGAAGAACTTTATTTCATTATCAGTAACAAAGGAAGTAATGGATATTTTGTTAATGAAATGAAACAAATTGATTATTTCTTAATGATAAAAAATTATAGTAGATATACAACTGTAACAGATCTCTCTTTAAAACTTCGTGAACTTAAAATAGTGAATGGGGTTATGGAAATAGAAATGAGTCAAATAAAATCATCAGAAAACTTCTTGATGATTGATCATGTTTAAATAAAAAATAAAAAATTAGTGAGTGATGAGTTACATATTTTCTAAATCTTGTAACTAATAAACTGCTTCAAACAACAAATGATAAATAATTTTAATCGTTCAAAAATTATCGCAACCATAGGGCCTGCATCGATGGATGTAATTACACTTGAAAAAATGATTATTGCAGGTATGGATGTTTGCCGTATTAATGGCTCCCATGGTGAATATGAAATGATGAGTCAAATCATCAATAATGTTCGTGATCTCAATAAAAAACTTCAAACTCATATTGCCATACTATTCGATTTGCAAGGACCTAAAATTCGAATTGGGGATATGAAGAATGGCGACTTCATGTTAGTAGATGGTGAATCATTAATACTCACTACAAAAGAAGTATTAGGAACACCTGAAGAAGTTTATATAAAATATCAAAATTTTCATGAAGATGCAAAAGTTGGTGATCGTGTATTAGTTGATGATGGTAAATTAGAACTTGAAGTTTCTGAGATTCTTCCGAACCAACGTATTCGCACTAAAATTATTCATGGTGGAATGTTATCATCACGTAAAGGAGTGAATCTTCCCAACACTGAAATATCTCTTCCTAGTCTTACTGATAAAGATAAAAAAGATTTAGCATTTGCACTTGAGCATGATGTTGAATGGATAGGTTTATCATTTGTTAGAAAGCCTCAAGACGTTATTGAGTTAAAGCAAATTATTAAAGATAATAATAAACTTTCTCGAGTAATCGCTAAAATTGAAAAGCCAGAAGCAGTTAAGCATATTGAATCCATAATTGCAGTTGCTGATGGTGTGATGGTGGCTCGTGGAGATTTAGGTGTTGAGTTGCCGATGGAATTAGTTCCAGTAATTCAGAAATCAATTGTACGACTTTGTAACGAAGCATCGAAGCCAGTGATTATTGCAACACAGATGATGGAAAGTATGATCACAAACTATCGTCCGACTCGTGCAGAAGCTAATGATGTAGGAAATGCGGTTTTTGATAGTGCGGATGCGCTTATGCTAAGTGGAGAAACTTCGGTAGGAAAGTTTCCTGTTGAAACGGTTGTAGCTATGCAAAAAATTATTACTGAAGTTGAAAAAGAAGATTCCATTTACTACCGTGAAACTCCTCCCCTTAAACATTCCAAAAATTTTATACCTGAATCAATCTGTTATACTTCTTGCACTATGGCGCGACAGTCGAATGCAAGGGCTATCATTGCAATGACGCATAGTGGAATGACGGCATTTAAAATTTCAAGTCATCGTCCTAAAGCAGGGATTATTATTTTTACTGACAACAAACCACTTTTGAAAACACTTAACTTATTATGGGGAGTTCGTGGATTTTATTATAATAAATATGAAAGTACTGATGAAACAATTAGTGACATTAAAAAATTTCTTGTAGAAAAAAACTTAGTGAATTCAGGAGATTATATAGTTCATGTAGCAAGTACTCCATTACATGAACGCGCTACGGCCAATACTGTTAAGCTTACACACATAGATTAAACAAACCATATGAACATTGCATTACTAAAAGAAATTTGTGAAACATCAGGTGCTCCTGGTCATGAAAATCGTATTCGTGAAATTGTACTTCGCGAAATTAAAAAACTTGCCGACGAAATTAGTGTTGACAAGATGGGGAACGTAACTGCCTTTAAAAAGGGAAAGGAACGAAAGAAAGTAATGGTAGCTGCTCATATGGACGAAATTGGTTTTATTGTAACGCATATTGATGAGAAAGGCTTTTTACGTTTCCATACCCTCGGTGGATTTGATCCAAAAACATTAACTGCGCAACGTGTGATTGTACATGGTACGAAAGATATCATTGGTGTAATGGGATCGAAGCCGGTGCATTTAATGACTCCTGAAGAGAAAAATAAAGTAACTCAAACTACTGATTATTTTATTGATCTTGGTTTACCCAAAAAAGAAGTTGAAAAAATAGTAAGTATTGGAAATCCGGTTACTCGTCAGCGTGAATTAATTGAGATGGGAAATTGTGTAAATTGCAAATCTATCGATAATCGAGTTTCTGTATTTATTTTGATAGAAGCTTTAAAAATACTTTCGAAAAAAATACCTTATGATTTTTATGCAGTGTTTACCGTACAAGAGGAGGTTGGTTTACGAGGTGCATCAGTTGCTGCTCATCATATTGAACCAGATTTTGGAATAGGATTAGATACAACAATTGCTTTTGACACTCCTGGGGCTCGTCCGCATGAAATGGTTACACAATTAGGTGAAGGTGCAGCAATAAAAATTATGGACTCAAGTACTATTTGTGATCCACGCATGATTGCATTTTTAAAGCAGACCGCTACCAAACAAAAAATAAAATACCAAGTAGAAATT
>JANPGA010000548.1:0-28968 GCA_031423735.1 Bacteroidota bacterium
CCTTTAGTTCCAGATGTTGAAATAAGATTATTGGCATCATCAATTTTCGAAAACTCATTATTGATTACTTTAAGATCTGATCGTGTTGCAAAAATTCCGTAATCGAGGTTGTGGAAAATATTTGGGTAGCAAGGGTTAACAGTATTTCCACAATTTATTCCGCCATAGTTTGTAGAAAAACTTGCTTCAACCTCACCAATTTCTAAACCACTATTAATAACACTTGAAGCTGTAACATCATATACTGAAACTCCAATTTTACTGCGCTGATTAAAATAAGGTGGTAGTTTAATATTTTCATCTGGGGAACTTGAGATATTATAAAGCAAAATAGGATCGCAAACTTTTTCTACGCTTGTAAAAGTAGCTCCAACAATAATGCTTCTATTATCAATAGATGGATCAACTTTTAAAGATGTATAATTCTTATTAAATACTGATTTATTAATTATGTAAAAAGAACCTGATTGGGAAACTATAGCATTTTGAGCATCTTCAATATAAACATATGGGCCTGTAAATAAATTTCCACCATTAGTTATTTGTATTCCATTCCACATATATTCACCACAACTATGGATATACGTTTTTTCATCAAGGTTTAAATTATAGCCTGAATTTATTACAATACGTGCATCTGGCCCCATAATAATGTTTGCATAATAAATATCTAAATTTCGATCAACTGTAAATGTTCCATTAATTGCAATTCTATCAAAACCAACACTAAAATTACCAGTGCTATTCAACGATATTTGATAAGGATTTCCAATTAATTGCGTAACATATGGTGCACCTAATAATGTCATTAAATCACTTGCTTTAACATCTGTGAAGGTTACGTTGGTATTTCCTGTATTTACATTTGTTGAGCCTTCGCAACAAGCATAAGAAGTAAAGGTACCGGAAATTGGGCAATATGTACCATAATTTGAATAAAAAGTAATAGTAAAAGTTTGACCGAGAGTATTTGTGTTTGTTATGGTAGCTGATGTTCCTGTACCAACCAAAAACACTGTACCATTAACCCATGCTGCTTCCCAATGATTGTAGTTCCCTCCTGTTACAGGATTTGTAATATGGTATACATCATCTGCGCTACATTCATAAATGGATCCATCAACTTGTATAGATGTTACAACATTTGTGTTATTGTTTATAGTTACAAAATTACTAAACGTACAATTGATATTGTCGCGAATCGTTATTGTATACGTTCCTGAGGAAAGGTTAGGAAATGAATAGGTTGTATTGCTTGTTGAATAATTTGTAATACCACCTTGAGGATTTACCAAAGTAATAGAATATGGAGGATTACTAATTGTTGAGATGATGTTTATAGATATAGATCCTGAATTGCCTAAATTACATGTTGGAATTGTTGTCGATGTAAAATGCAAATCGCAGCATGAGTTAAATGTAATTGAAACTTGATCGGTTGTTGTGCAACCTGATTCTGTTGTCAATGTAACTTGATATACATTGATTACGTTACTATTTGTTGAATTGTTGTTTTGGAGATGTGCAATCATACTATTGCTACTTGTTAACAAGCCTATGGAAGCATTTCCAGAAACAAAACTCCAGGAATAAGTAAATTGACCAATATCAATACCACCAATTCCACTAAGGCAATTTGTTTCACCAATGTCGATTGAACTATTACAAGCAACAGATTGATCAATTCCTGCCTTTACCACAAAAGGCATTACTGAAACATCATCAATGTAGTAATATGATTGCTTAACTGGATAAGGGGTAGATAACAAGCTATGATAACTGGTTGAAGCATTATCTTTAAAATTCCCAATAGTTACAAACGATTCTCCTCCTGAGGTACTAAAACAATCAGACACCCTCATCCATGTACGTGGATTGCTTTCCAAATACTGATACGTATTGAATTTAACTTGAGGGGTTTGATTTATGACACCGAAATTCAAATTTGTATAATTAATAGGAGAAGAGGCTGACAAGTACATGCCGATCTCCTTTATGGAATAAGGCGAATACGAAGTATTTACATTCGATACATAAAATTCACAATAATATTTTCCTAAAGTTAATGGCGCAATTAAATTACCAGAAATATACTCTCTGCCATCGATAGGAATTCCATTAATAGTGCCAACAGAACTAGTATAAATGCCCATATAACCCTTATTGTTATTCAATGTATTTCTATATAACCCATTCTCCGCCTGAGTTCCAAAATAATTTGTTGGAATTGAACAGTTACTAGCTGTTGCGGCCACGTTAGTAAAAAAATCAGAAGTTCCATCGGTTGTTCTAGCCCAACTACATACGGAAGAATTTTGTACAGTCGTATTATCATGATTAATGCTCCAAGGTTGAAATATTAAATCAGAGAATCCAGGATTCATAACTCTATTTTGACAATCAGGAGCTAAATATGCTGGGCACAAGAAAGGAGTTGCAGGTAGCCAGTTGGGCTTCATAAAAGTATATTTACCTATCGATAAAGGATCAAGCCCAATTGTTTTGATGTTTTTTAAGCTGTAGCACGAAATATGGCCATAAGCCAACTTATTGAGAATAATTTTACTCTTAGAGAGTATAACTCCGTTCATTTCATTCAGATTAGAAAAGTTCAACGTATCTACAATCCAAAAGATGTTTTTATTATTTCTGTTAGTACTTATTACCGCTCCTAAGGAATCAAAAGTTAAGCTGTTTTGAATTTTAATAATGTAAGTGCCAACAGTATCCAAGAAATACAACTTTCTATTGATTACTTGAGATTCAATTGCATATATACCAGGGCTTATTGTATCGCCTAAAAGTTGTAAATTAGATAGTGTTGTATCCTTTAAGCAGTTTATATTATTAATTAAGTTGTTTATATTTTCAAATTGATTGATGGAAGCACTTCCGTTTGCATTAATCAAAGAATCGTTTGCGAAAATATTTGCTGAAATATATTTATTGTAAATAGACTTTCCATCTATATATATACTGTCTTGAAATAATATTGAGTCTCCAATCAGTGCGTAATTATTTAAATTGTAATTATTAAAGACAAACTGTTTACTGTTAATTAAAATAGCAGTAGTGTAATATTGGTAAACAGAAGTTATATTGGAGGAAATTGTTCCGTTTGTTAAGTTCGTTTGAATTGAGGATGCTCCCAAATTCTTCCACTGATTAGATGAGTTTAAACCAGTAAGTATCATTACGTCCGTTGAACCAATATCTTTTGAGTTTTCATCCCAACTTACTGTAACATTTATTGAACTTGTTCCAACATTGTGTGCCAAATGCCAGTACTCTGATTTACTAATACGAAGTATGGATGTATCTTTTGTGTTGCTTAGTGTTTGACCTGCATTAATAAAATCCAAGGATAGGGACTCTGTAATACTAGAAGGAGCACTAATACCAAAGGGCATATAACGGTTAATAGTACCTACTGGAAAAACGAAACTTGTGTTTCCAATTTTTGTTACTTTTCCAACAATGTGAGAATTAAAACTAGCTCCACTATTTGAGGATGGCTTTTTAAAGACAATTGAATCTCCTGAACTGACAATAAAATTACCATTAATAAAAGTAAAAACGCTATCAATATATGCATTTTGATTAGAAGTTACAGAACCTGAACCTTTATCAATAATTACATGTCCAAAAGTATAAGCAGCACTTCCACTTAGGGTTTGTTCATTACTTCCTGTAAATTTTAGTTTACCATTTCCATTATTAAAAGTAATTAGTGAATTATTGATTGAACAATTTCCCTTCATTTCAGTAATCCCTGAATTAATAACTTGAATAACTCCTGTTGTTGTATAAAAATTAGCATCACCATTAAAAATATTAGCTTGTTGTATTGACAAAGAATAACCAGCCATTGTAGAACTATTACAATAAATGTTAGTGGTGCCATTAAAAGTATTGCCGCCATCCCAGTAATTACCTGTGTTTGCTGTTTTTCTAAATGTAGCTGCGGCGTATGTGCTTGTTTTACTTAATACTGATGGAGCTGTAAAATCTTGAGTGCTCTCAAATGTAGATCCAATTATATTAAGAGTAGCGGATGTGCCAAGGACTATTGAATCAGGTGCACTGGTTCCATGCTGATAAAAATTTCGGAGTAGTAATGTTCCATTAGTAAATCCTGTGCTACTCATTTTAAGTGTTTTTCCATTTGCTAATGATGTCGTTCCTGTTCCATTTGTGTTGGTACTTATTCCACCAATGTTGGTATTACTCATATAAACATCACCATTAAAAACAGTACTTGCTGTATAGGATATTTGAAGATTATAATATCCGCTATTAAAAAAAGTAGCTGTTGTATTAAAGGTATCTGGCTGAGAAGTTGCCATCCTTAGGTAACCTGATCCAGTATTACGAATGGTTACCGAATCATTAAATACATTATTACCACTTCCCGGACCGGTTACTGTTCCATTTTGCTCAATATAAACAGGATAATTATATTTTCCACCATTCAATTGTACTTGTCCTGTTCGAGCATCTACAGGACAATTAAATATTGTTCCTTGAAAATAAGTAAAACCACCTCTAGTAATAACTTGTCCGTTAGTAATTGTTCCACCAGAAAATTCTGAATTAACATTAATGGTGAGGGATTTTCCATTTAAGTTTAACGTACCTCCTATTATTTTGAACCTCTTTAAAGTTAAGGTATCGTTAAGTGTAGGATTGTATGGTTTTGCGCCAATAGTTACTGAATCGTTATAACCAGGTACAATGGAGTGATTCCAATTACTAGTATTGTTCCATGCGGTACTTACTGCGCCAGTCCACGTAGCGTTTTCTGAGTGGGCATTATTCATGAAAATGAATATGCATAAAAAAATTAGTGTAAATATTTTATAAATTTTCATATGAAATCATTTTAAAAGGTTAAAAAGAGAAGAGATTTTTTTGAGAGGAATTAATTGGTCACGAACTTTAGAAAGTCGCTCCATTGCCCATTGGTATCTTTGAGACGGACTTGTCCAAAGAGAGTTGCGGGATCAGTTACAATTGAAAAACCCAACGTTATTTTATTATTAATCCGGTTATAGGAGAATCCTTGCGGCAATCCTGTAGTTACGTCGTAAGTAAATGTTTGATTCACAAGCGAGACATCTCCATCATTAGTTCCTAACTGAACTTGGATTTGTTGAACAGATGTAGTATCTGAAAGTAGTACTATAAAATTTCCTGTGACGATTCCTTGTATTGGCGCATTTGTTATTGCGTAGGCTTCTAATGGAGTAATAGTTTGTGCATAACAATTTTGTATTAATGTAGAAAACGTCAATAGTAATAGTAGTTTGAAAATTGGATAAGGTTTCATATTGGGGTTGGGTTAAAAATTAAGAAGAAGAGTTTGGAAATTATGTTAATTTATAGGATGCTCAAATTTGGAACACAATTGTGCACACGAAAGAGCCTAAATGCAAAGGATCAGGTGGTTTACTTCTAAAAAACAGAGTTGGAATAATGAACTTGAAAAGAGTTATTAAAAAAACTACCTATCTTGGTTTTCCTAGATTTTTTTGATAACAGAGTGCTGGTAGCATGTAGCTGATTCGATTTTCGAGGCAGCGTTTTTAATGGTGGTTGTTGATTTCATAAAAATAGAATTAAATTAATGTTAAGTTTTAAAAAATACAAATTAAAATTCAAAAACTACCTGAGAATGTCTTAATATACAAATACCTAAAAAACAAGCAAATTTATTTTTACGAGGTAAAAAACCTAAAAAACACATGCATCATCACTAATACCTATTGTAAATATAGCAAAGATTTTTAAAACACCAAATAAATGTTTGGAAATTGAAAATAATTAATAATTCAACTAGTTTTTTAAACCTCTTTAAAATCCTATAACTTAATCAACAAGGTTTGTCTCAACGGAAGGTAATTGTTCCTCCATCTTTTTCTCCTCTGAAAAAAAACGTTTTTGAAAGATGATCATTAAAATTACGCCGATTGAAATGCTGCTATCTGCTAAATTAAAAACCGGTCGAAAGAATAAAAAATCTTCATCTCCCCACAATGGAAACCATGATGGATATTGACCATGTATTAGCGGGAAATAAAACATATCCACAACTTTTCCATGAAATAAGGTAGCATAACCTCCTTCTGGTGATAAAAATTGGGCTAACTGGTATTCACTACTACTAAACGCCAATCCGTAAAAGGTGCTATCAAGAATATTTCCAGTTGCTCCAGCAATTACTAAGGCAATACAAATTATATAAAATGGATCAGCTTTTTCTTTGGTTAGTTTCTTTAAATAAAAACCTATTCCTATCACAAAAACTATTCTAAATATACTCAATAGCAATTTCCCATATTCACCTCCAAATTCCATCCCGAATGCCATTCCATTATTTTCAGTAAAATGAATGATAAACCAATCTGCAAGACGGTGCTCCTGACCTAAATACATGGTAGTTTTAACCCAAAACTTTATTAGTTGATCGGCTAGAAGAATTAAGAAAATAAGTATGAGAGGACGTTTCAATGATAAATGATTTAAAACGACACATCATCTATCATTTCTTTCCTAGAAACAATAGATGATGTGTCATCTATGAGAGATAAAATATTGTATTAATTTTTAATCGCGGTATTGTTGCATTTTAGCTTCCATACTTTGAGTAGTATGAGGAACTGCACGTAATCGCTCTCTAGGAATTAACTTTCCAGTAACACGACAAATACCATATGTTTTATTTTCTATTCGAACTAATGCTGCTTCTAATTGCTCAATAAATTTTTTCTGACGAGCGGCTAATTGTGCTGCTTCTTCTTTTGCTAAAGTATCTGAACCATCTTCAAGCATTTTGAAAGAGGCGCCAGTATCATCAGTGCCATTTTCATTTGCATTTACTATTTGAGCTTGCAAATTAACTAACTCTATACGTGCTTCATTTAATTTATTTACTATAAGTGTTTTAAATTCTTGCAATTCTGCATCACTTAATTTTGGTCCTTCCGGAGCGCTACTCGGCTTCACGTTACTCATCGTCGTTTTAAGAGTGTTTTTTACTATTATTTGTTTATAATCTGGAGTTTGCTTTACTGGTAATGGCTTAGGTGTTGGTGCAGGTTTTACGGCAATTGGCTTTACAGCCTTTACAGGGATAGGCTTTGCAACAACTTTAACTGGTGCAGCTTTTGGTTGAGTTTTAACAACACTTGCCTTTTTTGCTGGAGCCTTTTTTACTTCTACCTTTTTAGCCACAATCGGCTTAGCGGTTGGCTTTTTTGGCGCTGTCTTTTTAGCTAAAGGTTTTGCTTTAACAACAACTTTCTTTGCAATAGGTTTAGGAGTTACTTTTTTTACTACTTTTTTTGCAGAAGCCTTTTTAGCTAAAGGTTTTGCTGCTACTTTTTTAACTGCTTTCTTAGCAACTGGCTTAGAGGCTCTTTTTTTTTCAGTAACTTTTTTCACAACCTTTTTTATAGCAGATTTAGCTACTGCCTTTTTTACAGGAGCCTTTTTTACTGCTTTTTTAGCTGCGGGTTTCTTACCCTTTGCGATGGTTTTCTTAGTTGCCATTAACGTATTTATTTACTTCTGTTAAAATTTTGAGATGTTCGTCTACCTCCACTTCAATTACGTCTGCGCCAGCTAGCTGATCCACCATCTCTAGAGTGGTAGCTAAAATTTCGCTGCGAATATACTCCAAATTGTTGTTTATTGAACGCTGAACATTATCAGGTCCCTGAATTTTTACAGTAATTCGGTCAGTTATCTCAAATCCTTTGTCTTTTCGGATGTTTTGAATCCTATTTACGATTTCGCGAGCCAGCCCTTTCTCACGTAATTCATCAGAAATATTGATATCCAGAGCTACAGTAATCTTCCCTTGGTTAGCTACTTGCCACCCCGGAATATCCTCCGATTGGATCTCAACGTCTTCCAATAACAAGTCGAAAATAAAAACTCCCATATCTAATGGCAGAATTTTCTCCCTTTCTAGATGAGCAATTTGCTCTTGATTAAGTTCTAAAATTCTTGCAGAAAGTTGCTTCATTAATCCACCAATCTTAGGTCCTAAGGCTTTAAAGTTGGGCTTAACTTTTTTCACCAAAATCCCTTCGGTATCTTTCAAATATTCTACTTCCTCCACATTAACCTCTGCAATAATCAAATACTTTATTGCTTCAATCTGTTTATGAAAATGCTCATCCAAAATTGGAATTAATATTTTCTGTAAAGGTTGTCGAACTCTAATATTTACTTTTTTTCTTAATGATAAAACCATTGATGAAATATCCTGCGCAATTTGCATTCTTTCTTCTAGATCCTTATCAATACAATTAAAATCTGCTACTGGAAATAATGCCAAATGTACAGATGGCTCAGCTTCTCTTTTTGTTACCGTATTTAAGTCTCCAAACAAATGATCCGCAAAGAATGGAGCAACGGGTGCAATCAACCGAGAAAGTGTATCAAGGCAAGTATAGAGCGTTTGGTATGCTGCAATTTTATCGTTGCTATAATCACCTTTCCAAAAACGGCGACGACCTAATCGTACATACCAATTACTTAAATGTTCAGAAACAAAATCTTGAATTAATCGTGTTGCACGTGTTGGCTCATATTCAGCATAAGAAGCATCCACATCTTTCACAAGAGAATTTAACAATGAAAGAATCCAGCGATCTAATTCTGGGCGATCTTCTAAAGCAATCTTCTTTTCAGAATAAGTGAATCCATCAATATTTGCATAAAGAGCGAAAAAATTATAAGTATTATAAAGTGTTCCAAAAAACTTACGTTGCACCTCTATAATTCCATCAGTATTAAATTTTAGATTATCCCATGGCTGTGCATTACTGATCATATACCAACGAGTAGCATCAGGACCATATTTTTCTAACGTTTCAAAAGGGTCAGCGGCATTACCTAAACGTTTCGACATTTTATTGCCGTTTTTATCGAGCACTAATCCATTTGAAACAACATTTTTAAAAGCTACTGAATCAAATAACATCACAGCTATAGCGTGAAGCGTAAAAAACCATCCTCTAGTTTGATCCACACCTTCTGCAATAAAATCAGCTGGGAAAGCAGTATTAAAAGTTTCATGGTTTTCGAAAGGCCAGTGCCATTGAGCATACGGCATAGCACCTGAATCAAACCATACATCAATCAAATCAGCTTCACGTTGCATTGGTTTACCGGTAGAAGACACCAATACCACATGATCAACATAAGGACGATGTAAATCGAAATCTGGTTTTGAAGCATCAACATGTTCAAGATGTGCCGCATCCATTACTCCTGCCTTAATTGACTTATGAATTTCAGCAGTAAGTTCTTCTACTGATCCAATACATTTCTCTTCTCCATCTTCATCGCGCCATATCGGCAAGGGTATTCCCCAAAAACGTGAACGGGATAAATTCCAATCTACTAAATTCTCCAACCAATTTCCAAAGCGACCCGTTCCAGTACTTTCAGGTTTCCAATTGATTGTTTTATTTAATTCGATCATACGATCCTTCACAGCAGTAGTGCGGATAAACCATGAATCTAACGGGTAATATAAAATTGGTTTATCGGTTCTCCAGCAATGCGGGTAACTATGTTCGTATTTCTCAACTTTAAAGGCTTTATTTTCATGCTTTAACTTAATAGAGATTCGCTCATCAACAGATAAATATTTATCTCTACCTTGTTGTTTTGTAGCAGCAATTTTTTCCGACTCGTTTAGATATTCTTCTTTTACGAACTCGAGTGCAAAGTCAGTTACTTCTTTTACAAACCTACCTTGACGATCAACTAATGGCATTGGTTTGCCGTTAACATCGTTCACCATTATTGGTGGAATGCCATGTTGTTTTGCAACACGAAAATCATCTGCACCAAATGTTGGAGCAATATGTACTATACCTGTTCCATCTTCGGTAGAAACAAAATCACCAGTAATAACTTTAAACGCATCGCCTTCGGGTTGCACATATGGAAGGAGTTGTTCGAAATGAATTCCGTTTAGGATAGTTCCTTTACATTCAGCAATTACTTTATATGGAATAATTTTATTCCCTTCTTGATACTCTTCAATTGCTAACTCAGCACCTTTAGGATTAAAATGTTTTGAAATTAAATCCTTAGCAACAACAACAGAAATTGGCTGAAATGTATAAGGATTAAAAGTACGAACCAATACATAATTTATTTCAGCACCTACCGCTAAAGCTGCGTTTGATGGTAATGTCCACGGGGTTGTTGTCCATGCTAGAAAATAAATTGGTGCATCACTAGCTTTAAACAGAAATTCACTATGCTCCTCACGAACAGCTTTAAATTGAGCAACTATTGTTGTATCCTTAACAAGTTTATATGTTCCGGGTTGATTTAGCTCATGTGAACTTAAACCGGTACCTGCAGCAGGAGAAAATGGCTGAATGGTATATCCCTTATAGAGAAAATCTTTTTTATAAAGTTCCTTTAGTAAATGCCAACAGGTTTCAATATAATCGTTCTCGAAGGTGATATAAGGATTTTCTAAGTCAACCCAATATCCCATTTTCTTGGTAAGATCATCCCAAACCGACTTGTATTTCATTACTTCTCGTCGGCAGGCTTTATTATAATCTTCGATAGAAATTTTTACCCCGATATCTTCTTTGGTGATCCCAAGTGTTTTTTCTACACTCATCTCAATCGGAAGTCCGTGGGTATCCCAACCACCTTTTCGCTTAACAAGAAACCCTTTTTGAGTTTTATATCGGCAAAAAATATCTTTTATACTTCTGGCCATTACGTGATGAATGCCAGGCAACCCATTTGCGGATGGTGGGCCTTCATAAAAAGTGAAATTCGGACGACCTTCCCTTTTTGAGATCGATTGTTCGAAAATCCTATTCTCCTCCCAGGTACTAAGTACTTGGTCTGCAAGAGCAGGGAGATCTAACTGTTTGTATTCGGGGTATTTTCCCATAATAATTTTGAGGGTGCAAAGGTACAAAATCTCGATTGCTAATTACTAGATAGACCGTCGACTTTAATTGGTAAAGTAAAAAGTGAGCTGAATCAGCTATTCTCGATTACTTTTCTATTTGAAAAGAGAATATTTAGCAAAACCCCACCAATAATCAACACAATACCAGCTATTTCGAGCCATCCATGTGTTTCTCCGTACAAAAACCAACCAAATATTAAGGCATATATTATCCCTGAGTATTGAATAATTGACACTTTAGCTGCCTTTTCGGATTGAAATGCACGTGTAAGATTGGTCTGCCCTAATTGAGTAAATACACCCAGCAAAATCAAATATAGCCAGTCGATTCCAATTGGGGTTTGCCAATTAAAAAGTGTAAAAAGGAGGCCTGTAATAGCTCCAAACATCTGAAAATGTAAAACAACAACCAAAGGATGTTCCTTAGCTTTTAAAGTTCGAATCATATTATAGGCTAAGGCTGAAAATACTGAAGAAGCGATACCAATGCCAAGCATCTGCCAACTAATTCTGGTATCAATTCCCTTTATTAATAAAACTCCTAAAAAAGATACTGCAAAAAAGAACCATTGATAGGGCAACACTATTTCTTTTAAAATATAGATCGCAATAACTGCAGTAAAAATGGGAGATAAATATTGAATAGCAACCGCTGTTCCTAAAGGTAAATGTTGAACTGTAACAAAATAAGTATATAGCCCGGCAGTACCGAAAAACCCTCGCAACAATAATAGTTTTCGGTTACTTCCAACCCATGGTTCTCCAGTTTTTTTTAAGGAAACAAAACCAATTAAAGAGGCAATTCCACATCGAAAAAACACAAGCTCCATAGTAGGCAAATGTGTTAATTCCTTTACCATCACATTCATTAAGGCAAACCAAAAAGTTGCCAATAACATATGACGAACACCACTTGTAAACGCTGGATGATTTAAGAATTTCACTAAAGCAAACTTAGACAATACCCTTAATATAAAAGTGGTATTTCGTTTTATTAATAGAGATAATATTCACTTCTTAATAATAAATTTAAAAAAAATCATCATGTTAAGATGACACAATAGCATAGCAAATTAAAATTCTTTATAAAGAAAAGCCACAGGATAAATTTCATATTTCAGGATCTACTTCTCAATTTTTTAGGGGATACTTCGTATCCCTCCCTATCCAAAATTATTGCTTTTTTACCACTTAATCGGGAGCAAACGAATAAAAGCATTTGTAATTTACAATTATCTATTGATCTCGACCAATTTGAATTCGTATCCCGATAGCTATTGGGACGTAATTCGTAATTTTTAATTCCCTTCCACTCCCTATCCAAAATTATTGATTTTTTAAGACTTAATCGGGAGCAAACGAATAAAAGTATTTGTAATTTACAATTATCTATTGATCTCGGCCAATTTTAATTCGTATCCCGATAGCTATTGGGATGTAATTTTTAATCCCCTTCCATGACCCAAATTATTGATTTTTTCCAACTAATCCCAAAGAAAACGAATAAAAGAATTTGTGAATTGCAATAATGACATCTTCCATTATTTTAACAATTTTAAAAAATAGTCAATTCGCAATTTTTAATTTTTAATTTTTAATTTTTAATTTCCAAACCTTATCAAATTATTGCTTTTTTACGACCTAGCAATCAGCAAACGAATAAAAGCAATTGACATTTGCAATTAATGAACTTCAAATTAAATATCAAATCGAATACTTATTTTGCAATTGAAAAGTTTATTGCAAGGAAGTAGAAGAATAAAATTAGATAATAGAAGAAAAATAATTACTTCTTTTAAATTGGTTTTTTCACCATTTAAATTTTCAAATCATCACTTAACATTAAGCAGGTATTTAGAATTAAGCAAAGCCAAAATTACTTTTTCTAAAGTAATTAATTGAAAATTATTTATCCTTAATATACCGAACTGAAAATGCATTTGCTCTCTTATAAGCAATACTTTCGATTATAAAACTATCTTTTTTAATCGTTCGCGCATAGGCAACTTGTTCAGCTTTAACAGTTGATGTCCAATAAAAACCGGTCTCTTCTTTCTTGCCAAATAGATCATTAGGACTATTAGCACTTCGATAACCCCCAAAAGTTAAATTCATACCAGTAGACCCTCCAGGCAACAATTTAATTAAAGCCAAAGAATCACCGCCTAAAAAATTTATCATTTGCTGCCATTCTTCATCACTTGGTAAATGCCAACCTTTCGGACATGCAGCCAACGCATTTGATGAAAAATACAACTGGCCGTATTTACGATTATTTATTGAATCACGTTCATACCAATATCCATTAGGCATCGGGAGATCCCAATTACGTTTCATCCAAATTTGATTGCCAATATGTGCAGTATCCTTTGCCAACGGTTTCCAATCTGAAGTGCCAGAATTACTAGCTATTCCTAAGTAAAAAATCCCAAAAATTAGAATTATATAAATTATTACGCTCTTAACCATACCGCAATTTTAGTGATTTGTAAATGAATTGGAAATTAATTTATTGATAAAAAGTGGTTTACAACTTAATTTTTATTGAAACGTATAAGTCAAATACAATAATTATGTTTGATCATGCGAAATAAACTTATACTTCTTCTCTCTCTATTGGCATTTAGTGCCAACGCACAGCCTTACCTGGAACTTATTACATTACACGCTACGAATGAATCAACATCTAAACTTTATAAGGGTAAGGATGACCAACAAATTAACAATACGTGGCATCTGGCAAATTTGAATGCTCCTATTGTGATTAATAAGAGAAATATTATTTTATTCAGTCCCGGGTATGAGTACCGAGAATTTTCTAGTAAAGGTATTTGCAATAACTATTACACACTTTACTTCCCATTAACCTATGAATATACCTTTAAGGATACCATCAATAAAATAAGTGGCACTTTAATTTATCGCTATAATTCAATTGATAAAGTAAAGCCTGGAATAAATAATGATATGCTTGGTGGTGCGATTCTCTATACTCATATTAGTAATCCAAAATTTGATTGGAAAGCGGGAATCTATTACAACAAAGAATTTTTTGGAGATTATTTTCTGCCTTTATTTGGGTTTGATTGGCAAGCAAATGACCGACTTTTTGTTTGGGGATTACTACCCAATAATGCAACTCTTGATTATCGATTTACTAATAATATTCATGGAGGAATTAATTATTATGCACCGCTTGAATCATATTATAGAGAAGGAAATGATGTAAATTTTACTTTATTAGATCCGCAATTACGATTATTTGTTGATTATTATATTCCAAAAACCCCAATTGCACTTACCCTAGAAGTTGGGCATACTATGCTGAGAGAGTATAAATATCATGATGATGGAGCAACTCCCGAAGACGTCAAAATTAATCCGACAGAAGGTGCTATTTTAAGAGCAGGGATATCTTGGCGATTTACAACAAACACCGCTTTTAAGACTCAACGAGTACTTGCGCATTAGTAAATTTTAAATCTTTAATATTAAGTTGCAAAGTCACTCTGTTGTTGAAATTATTTTCTTCAACATGATACACTACATCAAATGATTCTTGTTGTTCAACCATTGGATGATGATGGCCTAATTGGAAAGCTATTCCATCAAAAGCACTTGGGTTTTCCCCATGTTGAGTTAAGGTTAATTTTAGATGGTTATTCCCAACAACCCTTCCTCTTCCATTATCGCGAACGCCATTGGTTAAAAATATTGGGGACAAGTTACCCGGTCCAAAGGGGGCGAATTGTTTTAAAATCCTAAAAAAGGCAGGAGTGATTTCTTTAAGATTTAACTCAGAATCAATTTCTATTTCACGAATTAGCATTCGATCTTGAATAGTGCCTTTTACAATTTCTTCAAATCGAGTTATGAAAGCTGGTACATTTTCTTCTTTCATGGTTAAGCCAGCAGCGTACATATGACCACCAAATTGCTCAAGTAAATCGCTACAACTTTCAACTGCATTATAAACATCAAAATCCTTTACTGACCTTGCAGATCCTGAAACCATTCCATTGCTTTTAGTAAGCACAATTGTTGGTCGATAGTATTTATCAATTAAACGGGAAGCAACAATTCCAATAACTCCTTTATGCCATTCAGAATTGTAAACAACAGTACTCTTACGGTTTTTAAATTCTGGAGTATTATCAATTTGAAGTAATGCTTGTTCTGTTATTGATTGATCCAATCCTTTTCGTGTTGTATTTTGTTCATCAATATCATCACCAAGAAAATTAGCTAAATCTTCGTTTTTTGAAATAAGAAGTTCAACTGCTTTTGTTCCACTTTGTATTCTTCCAGCTGCATTAATTCGAGGTGCAATTGCAAAAACAATTTCGTTTATGGTCAACTCTCGTTTAATCCCTCCTAACTCCAATATAGCTTTAATTCCAGGTCGCGGTTCTCTATTTAAAAGTTGTAAACCAAAAAAAGCGAGTATACGATTTTCACCGGTTATAGGAACAATGTCAGCAGCAATACTTATCGCAACAAGATCCAAATATTGTTCGAGCTGACTAAAAGGGATATTGTTTTTTTGAGCAAAGGCTTGCACTAATTTAAATCCAACACCACATCCGGAAAGTTCTTTATAAGGATAATTGCAATCTTCTCTTTTGGGGTCAAGAACTGCGTATGCTGCAGGAAGTTCCGCTCCAGGTCGATGATGATCACAAATAATAAAATCAATCCCTAATTCATTAGCATGATCAATTTTGTCATTTGATTTAATTCCGCAATCTAGGGCGATGATAAGTGAATAACCATTTTCTTTCGCCCAATCAATTCCAATTGTTGATATCCCATAACCTTCGTTGTAACGATCAGGAATATAAAATCCAATATTGCCTGAAAACGTTTTTAAAAAAGTATATACTAAGGATACAGCTGTTGTACCATCAACATCGTAATCACCATAAATTAAAATATGTTCCTTATTCGTAATAGCTTCTGTAATCCGTTCAATTGCTTTATCCATATCCTTCATTAAAAAAGGATCATGTAAGTTATCTAAAGAGGGGCGAAAGAATTTACGAGCTTCCTCATAATTGTTTATTCCTCTTTGTGCAAGTAGGTTTACTAAAATTCTATTAATACGTAAATCTGCGGCAAGACTATCAACTGTCTCCGGATTGCCTTGGGGTTTAATTACCCATCTTTTTTCCATATAAAAGTGATCTTTTTTTAAAAGTGATAATTAACAAATATACATCCTCAATAGGCCAATCTTAACTACTATGAATTAAGTTATTGACAACTAATAGTGTATTGTTACATTATCCTAAGGTACTTAAAAAAACCGGTTAATTCCTCTACTCTTTTTTTATGGAGAGATCTCTTGTTTGGGCTATAATCTCAGGAAGGTTTGGACGTAATCTACTTTTATAAATTGAAAGTGTATCTGTTTTCAATCGTCCTTTTCGTAATTTTCTTTGTTCTTCTATTGGAAGATGGTAAATAACTTGACAAGAGGGGCTACAACAACCATCCATTTCTTCATCACAGTTTTTACATTGAATAAAGAGCAAATGGCAATCATCATTTTTACAGTTTACATGATTATCACAAGAAGTTCCACATTGATGACAAGAACTAATTACATCCTCCGTAATTCGCTCTCCCAATCGATCATCAAAAACGAAGTTCTTACCTATAAATTTAGTTTTTAAACCTTGTTGTTTAATATGCTTTGCATATTCTATAATTCCTCCGTACAATTGATTTACATCGTTAAAACCATGATGCTTAAACCATGCACTCGCTTTTTCACAACGAATTCCTCCTGTACAATAAAGTAAAATCTTATGATCCTGCTTATCAGCAACCATTTCCATTCCTTTTACCATTGCATCACGAAAAGTATCTACGTCGGGGCAGAGTGCACCTTCAAATCGTCCAACCTCACTTTCGTAATGATTTCGCATATCGATTACAATAGTTTTAGGATCGCTTAAAGCTTCATTAAATTGCTCAGCATTGAGGTGGTTTCCAACATTGGTAACATCAAAAGCGTCATCAGATAATCCATCTGCAACAATTTTATGCTTTACACGAACAATTAACTTAATGAAGGACTTTCCATTATCCTCAACTGCAATCTTAAATGGCACATTCTTAAAATGAGGATCGGCATCGATCATTTTCCTGAAATCTTCAAAAAGATGTTCTGGAACGCTTAACTGAGCATTAATTCCTTCAGCAGCAATATAAATTCGTCCTAAAACATTTAATTCTTCCAACCTACGATATAGATCTAATCGAAAGGATTCAGGATCAATAATTTGAACATATCTATAAAACGACAAAGTTGTGCGCTTAAATCCCTCTTCCTCTACCTTTTTACGTAGAGTTGCTTTATCGTATTTATTATGGAGTAACATGTTGGCCGCAAAGATACGAAGTCAACCCTTTACCTGTCAACTGAAAAATATCTTAAAAAAACAATCAAGAAAAAATCATAAAAATAGATTACCCTTTTTTCTTATTTCTCCACCAAATAACGCCAGCAATACCTCCCATAAGGTAGGGAACACTCATCAAGTAAAGGATTCCTTTATTTAAACCCTTTCCACGGTCATTTTCTTTATGATCAATATGCGATTGTGCTCCCAATCTACAAACAGAACATTGTGCTTGACTATCTATAAAAGATAATGATAAAAAAATAAATAGCAAGAAGATGATGTACTTTTTCATATAATCGTTTAATGTATTAAATGATTTCCTTCAAAGGTAATGATATCATTGGCAATTGAACAAAAAATTAATGAGAATAATAAGGAGAAATCATCAAGTAAACGATTACTCCTGTTACAGTAACATATAACCATATTGGAAAGGACCAACGAGTCAATTTACGGTGTTTTGCTACTTGGTTTGTTAGGCCATAATAAAAACTTATTAAGATTAAAGGCAATACTATCGCAGCAAGAATAATATGGGAAATGAGTATTGCTAAATAATATGGTCGAATAGGGTTATCGATTGGAAAGCTTGTTTCATTTGCAAGCCAATGATAAGTAATATAGGATACTAAAAACAGTGATGAAAGTACAAATGCAGTTAAGTTAATTTTTTTGTGAGTTTCGATCTCTTTACGTTTAATTGCGCGAAAAGAAAAAATCAATAGTAAGGTACAAGTTCCATTAATTATTGCATTAAGCATTGGAAGATAATATGCAAATGATGGAACAATTTCTGGACGAGGAAGTATTTTTCTATTCAAAATAATTACAGCAACAAATACTATTATTGAAAGAGTAAGCACCCATCGAAAAACTTGCTTTTCTTTTAAATTATTTAACGCTTCCATGCTCAACGAATTATTGAAATAAATTAATTTTTATACTTGTACTTTTACAATTAAAGGACCTAATTATTATAACATATTTGAAACAAATCAGTTTTAATTAATCAAGTTTTTACATAAAAGTTCCATCGATTTTTTCTAAACATCTTGTTTGAAAAAATTATGTTATTCAGCCTGCCTTTCGGCGATCTCCAAAACCCGAACTTCATCCATTAAACGACGAACATCTCTATAATCTGTTCCATCATAAAACCCTCTAATATGTTTTTGTTTATCAACTAATACAAGTTGTTCGCTATGAATAAAATCATCTTCACCTCCTTTTCCTTCTGTAGCAGAAATAAAGTAATTGTTTCTTGCTAAATCATAAATGACCTTTTTATCTCCAGTTAAAAAATACCACTTGCCTGGAATTGCATTATAGGCATTTGAATATGCTTTTAAAACAGATGGTCCATCAAAATTAGGATCAACCGTAAATGATAAAATAATTACTGATGAATCATTTTTATACTCCTCTTGAACGCGTTTTAATTGTTCCGACATTTTTGGACAAATGGTTTTACAGGTTGAAAAAAAGAAGTCGGCAACATAGATTTTTCCTTCTGTAATTTTATCAGATACTAAAACGCTATCGGCACCTAATAATGAGAAACCGCCAACAGAATGATAAATAGTATCGACTACTATTTTTCCGTTGACGGTTTTTGAAACGGGCTCTTTCGGTCCGTAAATTTCTAATGACTTATACTTATTAGTTCCTGTTCTAAGTAGCAAATATGCAATAGATGGTAATGCAAGAATTGCAAATAGAATTAGACCTTTTTTCACTTTATATTAGCTTATAGAAAAGGAACATGATCCCATAGGTGGGTATAATTTCCTTCGCATAATGCCATAGCTATTAAATAAACGATCAATACAAAAGGAAGAATAATAGAATATACAAGAGTATAAGTTTCATGTTTAAGATGCATAAAATAAGCAACGATAAAATATGCTTTAACAATTGTAAGTGTAATAAATATTACAATTAAAACTTCACGAGAAATTCCTGTAAAGGCAATTCCTACTTCTGCTAAAGTAATAGCAAGTAAAATCCAAAAGGTACGCCAGATTACTGAACGATTTTTAGGATCGTAATGTTCTTCAACAAATTGGTTATGGATATCACCAGTGTAATAACCATGTACTTCATGCTTGTTATCAGCCATGACTTATAGCAATTGATAGGTTAGTAAAATTTCTATTATATAAGGTAGAAGAAGGTGAATACGAATACCCAAACTAAATCTACAAAATGCCAATAAAGGCCAACTTTTTCTACTTGTTCATAATGACCTCTGCGAGTATAAACACCTCCTAAAATATTTAAATAGATAATAATGTTTATTACCACCCCGCTGAATACGTGAAATCCGTGAAATCCTGTTATAAAGAAAAAGAAATCACCGAAGAGAGGATGGCCATATTCATTTTCTGTAAGGTTTGCACCATGAACAACACGAGCTTCTTTTTCAATTTTAGCTATCTGTACTGGATCAGTAACAAAAGAATGATTAGGTGCAATCAATGCATCTTTAGGAGCACCATGAACTCCTTCGGAAAATCTGTAGTGATCTCCATTTGGCATAATTAAAGCTCCTTTTTCAGTTCCTTCAATAAAGTGATACCACTCCCAAGCTTGAGAACCTACGAAAGTGAAACCACCAATGATGGTGAAGAACATCCATAATGCCACGGCCTTATTATTTCTACGGTGTCCAGCATCAACAGCTAAAACCATCGTAACTGAAGACATGATCAGAATGAAGGTCATTAATCCTACGTATGCCAAAGGAAGATGTCCTTCAACAAACGGGAAATGAGTGAAAACTTCCTGCGCTTTAGGCCATACTTCTGTAAAGCGATGACGCATAAAGCCATAGGCAGTAAGTAATGAAGAAAATGTAAAGGCATCCGATACTAGGAAGAACCACATATACATTTTACCCCAACTAACATTGTAGGGAGATCGACCTCCACCCCAAATGCTTTTGGAGGAATTTTCTTGGGTTTGTGTTGCTTCAGCAGACATACAATCTATTATTCAAACGGTTAGGTTAAATCAATGGTTGAGGGCCAAAAATACAAATAAATATATCCAAAGGCCATCCAGAAAATGCCAGTAGATGGCACATAATGTAATTCCTAGATAATTATTAGCTGTATATTTTTCCATTATGGCCTTTCCGGAGGTTAACATTAATGCTAATATTCCTCCAATTAAATGGGCAAGATGCAATCCTGTTAATGCATAAATAAATGATCCTGATGGATTTCCAACTAAGTACACCTTCTGATCTACTAATGAACTCCAGCCAAAAAGTTGAGCAAAAACAAATCCAATTCCGAGAGCCAAAGTAACTATTAAATATTTTTTAACTGCTTGTAAATTATTCTTTTTTATTGCAGAAATAGCCATTTGAATGGTAATACTGCTTAAAATTATTAGGAATGTAGAAATATAAAATGCCTTTGGAAGATCGAATTGAACCCAATTACCTTCTGCTTCGCGGACCATATATGCCGACGTTAATCCTGCGAACAACATTACAATACTTGCTAAAGAAACCCATAACACAATTTTTAGTGTAGGTATTTTGGGTGCATCTGCCTGAATCGCCATTTCCATTTTTCTATGTTTTATCTAAAACTAATGCTATCAATACTACTGGTAAATATAAAAAGGAAGCGTACATTAAACTCTTAGCCGATTCAATTGTACAATCTTTATATAATCGAAATGCTTTTATTAGAAAAAAAACTGTGACGCTAGTAATTACAATCATTGAAATCCATCCTGAGAGATGAAAAATGAAAGGCATAATCCCTACAGGTACTAAACAAATTGTATACAATAATGCCTGCATTGCAGAACTCTTATCTCTCTTACCAGAAGGTAAAAGGTTAAATCCAGCCTTTTTATAATCATCATCAAGTACCCAAGCTATGGCCCAAAAATGTGGGAATTGCCATAAAAACTGAATTGAAAATAACAGCCAAGCTATCAATCCTAAATTATTAGTAGCAGCTACCCATCCTAACATTGGCGGGATGGCACCTGGTATTGCACCAACAAATACTGCAAATGGTGTTATCCTTTTTAAGGGAGTATAAACGGCAGTATAAAGTACAATTGCTAAAAGACCTAAAATACCACTGGTGAGATTCATATAAAAAGTAAGAATAAAGACTCCTAATGCACCTAAAATAGTACACACAAAGAAAGCTTCTGCGACAGAAATTCTTGAATCTGGTAAAGGACGATTTAAAGTCCTATTCATTAATTTATCAAGATCGCGTTCAATAATTTGATTAAATCCATTGGCAGAACCAGTAACAAAAAAACCACCTAGTACTAAGTATAATAATTTCGACCAAACAATTTCTCCAGGAGCCAAAAGGAAAGAAGTGGCAGCAGAAAAAACCACTAAGGAGGCAAGGCGCAATTTAGTAAGCTGGACATAATCCTGCAATCGACTAAAAATATAGGAAGGCTTTTCCAGAATTACCGTTTTCTGCATGGAGCGGCAAAAGTAAGAGATACAACCTTTAACTGCAAGGCAGAAAGATTATAAATTATAAAAATATGTGTCGATGATTTAATCTTAAAAAAACAAAATTGTAAGGGTTTGGTAATGAAAGCAATAAAAGATAATAACCTATTGCCCTTTATGCTTTCCTAATAAAATTTGCGTAATGGTTAAAACAACAATTTTTAAATCTAATAATACGGACCAGTTTTCTAAGTACCAAACATCATATCGTACCCTTTTTTCCATTAAGGAATGATCGGTTGTTTCTCCTCTAAGCCCATGAACCTGAGCCCATCCCGTTATGCCTGGCTTAACAAAATGACGAACCATAAACTTGTCGATAATTTCAGAATATTCTTCAGTATGTTTCAACATATGCGGCCGAGGACCAACAACTGACATATTCCCAATAAATGCATTATAAAACTGGGGTAATTCATCAAAACTGGTATTTCTTAAAAATCTGCCAATTGCAGTTATTCTAAGATCTCCTTTTCTTGCTTGTTCGATATCTGCATTTGAATTCACCTTCATGGTTCTGAATTTCCAGCAATAAAAGGTAATATTACTCTTTCCCGAACGTAGTTGCTTAAAAAATATAGGACCTCTTGAACTCAATTTTATTAATGGTGCAACTAAAATTAAGGCAATTGGGAACACAATGATGATGATTAAAAACGAAAAAATTACATCAAATGCACGTTTAAGAATTCGATTCCCGATATTCTCCAAAGGCTCATGGCGAACACTTAATACAGGTGTTGAGTCGTAAAAGTCTATTTTAACTCTTTTATTTGCAAACCCTCTAAAATCTGGCACAACTCTAAAACGTATTAGATTACGATCTGAAAAGTTCAGTAAATCGGCTATTTGCTCTGGATTTAAACCAGAAAGTGAGCAATAAATTTCGTCAACTTTATTAAGTAAAGCGTACTGTTTTGCTTCATTTAATTCTTCAACTGCTCCAAGTCCATTACCGACCTTTAAATCATTACAAAACACACCTTTCAATTTAAAACCAACTTCTGGATGGTTATTAAAATAGTTCTCCAACTCAATTGCAGGCGAGCCGCCACCAATTACAATTACTTTACGATAATTTAATCCTCTACGGCGAATAAAATTGATAAAGTTTGCGACAATTGATCTCCATAAGAAAAAAAGGCCTCCAAATATGGCAAGCTTAATTTCGAAGTGAAACACTTTAATGAAAACTGAGCCGAAGAAATAAAGAAAAGCAATCATTATGGTAGCAAAAAGTGCATACGCCCTAATTAATTGACTAAGAATTTGTTCAAATCTTAGACCTCGATCGATAGTATGAATATTTGTAAGAAATGTAGTAATAATCCAAAAGAGATTAATATATAGAAATTGAGCCAAAAAAAATGGATCAGCCTGTAGGTTAGGCCATTTGAAATAAAAACTAACTGCGCAAAAAGCCGTATTGAGAAGAAAAAAATCTCCAATAATGTAAATAATCCTTAAGTACCTTGAATAACCTACACCCATAATTTCATTTCACGGATCAAAGTTAACAAAGCAAGGTCAATTTAAGGGAGATATTTTGTTGAATGAGTAAATTGAACAGGCGAATGATAAAGCAGGTTAGGCAAAAAATTATTAATAATATACAAGTACGAAATTATTATTGGGTTGATTTAGTTGAATAAATTACTTTATTAATCCAAGTAATGATTTAACTTGGTACAATTGAAATTAATATTTTTTTACTCTAAGTATCAAAAAAATTAAATGATCTAAAATCAAAACAATAACAAACAAGTTAATAAATACCTCTTCTTGCATCTAACAATCTTTATCTATAGTATACATGTCAAAACCAGCTTCAGATGTTCTTTTTCGTTTAATAAAATCATTAACACCCGCCGAAAAGAGGTATTTTAAACTAGATGCTTCACGTCATACTATAGGAGAAAAAAATGAGTATTTAAAATTATTTGAAGCTATTGAGGCAATGAATAATTATGAAGAAGCCGTCTTGAAAATTAAATTCAAACAATTAAAGGCTAAAAACTCATTTGCGATTGCAAAAAACAGATTGTATGATACAATTTTAAATAGCTTAGATTCCTTCCATGGGGATAATTCTATTGATGTACAATTAAAAAGTTTACTTCATTATTCCGAAATCCTTTATAAGAAATCACTTTATGATGAAAGTTATAAAATGCTACAAAGGGCAAAGAAATTATCTTTAAAACATGAGCGATATGCATTGCTACTTGAAGTTAGTAAGTGGGAGAAGAAATTAATTGAAAAAGATAGTTATACTAATATTGACGAAGACAAATTAAACAATTTACTTACTGAAGATTTAATTTGTCTTGAAAAACTCAGTAACTATAGTGAATTTTGGAATCTAAAAAGCAAATTATTTTTCTTGTTAAATCGTCATGGTAAAGTTCGTGATAGTGAGGAGGTGAAGCAATTTAAAACACTTATTGACAATATACTCTTAAAAAATGAAGATCGTGCATTGTCTTTCGAAAGTCATTATTTGTTTACACATATATATGCAGCATATTACTTTGGAATTGGCGATTACAATCAAAGTCAAGTTTGGTTAAATAAACAATTAAAATTAATTGAATCAAACAGAGATTTTATTCAAGAAGAACCCAATAAATATTTTGCAGCAATAAGCAACTTGATTTATTTATGTACGCAACTTAATAAACAAAATGAAATTAGTTTATTATTAGAAAAATTACATAACATCCCAGAAATGCTTGGGAAAAAACTTAGTGAAGATTTAGCAATAAAATTATTTTCAACATCGATAAGCACAAAGCTAAATTTGTATTTGCAAACTGGCGACTTTGATAAAGCTTTGGATTTAGTGCCTGAAATTGATAATGGACTACAAAAATACAAGAACAAATTAAATAAAGTTAGAGAGGCATATTTCCTGTTTAACGTATCAGTATTGTATTTTGCAATAGGAGATTTAACGCTTTCTCTACAATGGATGAATCGATTACTAAATGATACGGCACTTGATGCAAATCAAGAAATTTATGCCTTTGCTAGAATCTTCGATTTAGTTGTTCATTTAGAAATGGGTAACAATACACTTCTTCCCTATGCATTAAAATCAGTTCAACGTTATTTGGATAAAAGAAAAAGAATGTATCGCTTTGAAACAATTTTTCTAGATTTTATTAGTAAAATGTCTAAAGCTACAGCACCAAAGGATATACAGAATTCCTATACTCACCTTTATGATGAACTACTTCAATTAAAAGAAGATCCATTTGAACGAACCGTTTTTGAATATTTTGATTTCATAGCATGGGTTGAAAGTAAAGTGCAAAAAATTAGTTTTGGCGATCTTATTCGTCAGCGAAATTTTAAAAATGGGCTTATAAATCACTCAACAAACAATAACTAAAAATTATTGAATCAACAAATTACAACCTCTCAAATCACTATTGTCAAATCTTCCAAGCACTTCAAATCCATCATCGAAATTTAGTCTTCCTAAATCTTGTGTTGCAATAAATGAACATGAATTTACATTTGCTAAATCTATTATATTTATTCCACCAGTTTTTCCATTAGGTAGTAATACAAAAGGATCATTAATTTCTCTTATCACAATTTTCATCCATGGAGGGCTATAAAAAACTCCATTCTTTTTCGAATATGCTTGTGATAACAGTTCAGTCATTCCATATTCAGAATGTACCGAAGAAATTTTAAATCCTGTTTTTAAAACACTATGAAGCTCTTCACGAATTAATTCCTTTCTTCTTCCTTTCATGCCTCCCGTTTCTATAAGAATTAAATTTGGAAAAGCGAGTGAAAAATTTTCAACTAAATCAAGTAAAGCAAACGTAACTCCTATTAAAATTGTAGGTTGATGATTTTTGTTCAATGTCTGCAATAATTTTGATAAGGCAGCGTATTGATCCAAATAAAATCCACTTGAAATATGACCCGATTTTTTTATTAGCTGATCCGCCATATACACTAATGAACTTCCTTCTCTCTCAAGATATGAAGGAAGTAATGCAATAATGCAATATTGATTTGGGTTCCCATAAAACAATTCGAACGATTTTAAAAAACTTTCTTCATACATTTTAATATTTGAAACATAATGTGAAGAAGTGATCATACCTGTTGTTCCACTGCTCGAAAAAATTCTTTTGATAGTTTGACCTTTAACAAATACTTTATGAGATTTAAAAAATGATATTGGTAGAAAAGGAATATCCTTCCAGTTTTTTACCTTCCGTTTGTCGAAATGAATTGCCTTTAAAAATTCTTCATAAATTAAAACATTCTTTGATTGAAAATGAAATAACTCTAGAGCGTGATTATTAAATGCTTCTTCCGAATCAATGGCAAAACAACTTTTTGAATTCGGAAATTCCATTTTACTGTTTTTTGCTTTCTAAATCAGAATTAAAATGAAGACCCCTGTTTTCGGTTCTAGAAATTGCCGCCTTTACAACTAAATAGGATACATTAATCATATTTCGTAATTCACATAATGCAGGAGAAACAACAGTTCGTTCATATAATGCTTCCGTTTCACCATAGATAATCCGTAAACGATCCATCGCTCGCTTTAAACGAACATTACTACGAACAATTCCAACGTAATTACTCATAATTGCTTGTAATTCTCGACGATTTTCAGTGATTAAAATCAATTCCTTTGGGTAAGAAGTTCCCTCTGCATTCCAATCAGGAATATCATCACGAAACGAAGTTTTGGAAATCTCACTTATGCCATGCAAATATGCTCTATTAGAAAAAACAAGTGCTTCTAGTAATGAATTCGAGGCTAGTCGATTTGCACCATGCAATCCTGTTCGTGCACATTCACCTGCTGCATATAAATTTGCTATATCCGATCTTCCAAACTCATCTACTTGAATTCCACCACACATATAATGTGCTGCAGGTGTTACTGGAATGAAATTTTTGAAAGGATTAATTCCTAAACTTAAACATTTTTTTAAAATATTTGGGAAATGTTCTTCGAATTTCGTTGGGTCTAATTTAGTGCAATCTAAATAAACATTTTCTTCTCCACTTTTTTTAATTTCATTGTCTATTGCTCTTGCGACAATATCCCGTGGTGCTAAAGATGCTCTTTCATCATATTCGGGCATAAAATCACGACCATCTTTCGTTCGTAGTATTCCTCCAAATCCTCGAACAGCCTCAGTAATAAGGAACGAAGGACTTTCTCCTGGATTGTATAATGCTGTAGGATGAAACTGAATGAATTCCATATCACGAACATTTCCTCGAGCCCTATAAACCATCGCCACCCCATCACCCGTTGCAATTAAAGGATTAGTAGTTGCACGATATAATTGACCAGCACCACCAGACGCCATAAGAGTTATGCGAGATAATATTGTTTCCACTTTATTACTCTGCATATTCAAAACATAAACACCAAAGCAGTTTATGCCTCCTCCACTTCTTGTTATTTCTTCACCTAAATGATGTTGGGTTATTATATCAAGAGCAAAAAGATGAGTAAGAAGTTTAATGTTTGGATGATTATGGATTTGTTGTAACAACTTACGTTCAATTTCGAATCCTGTATTATCTTTATGATGTAAAACTCGATGTTCAGAGTGACCGCCTTCTCGCGCTAGATCATATTTACCAGTTGAGTCACGGTCGAAGTTTGCGCCCCAATTTATCATATCCTGAATACGATCCATGCCTTCACTAATAACGATTTTCACAATTGATTCTTCGCACAACCCATCACCGGCAATTAAAGTATCTTCAATATGCTTTTGAATTGAATCAGGAGCATAGGTTACCGCTGCTATCCCTCCTTGTGCATATTTAGTATTGGTCTCATCTTCATTTGCTTTGGTAATAATCATCACTTTACCATACTCTGCTACACGCAAAGCATAACTTAATCCTGCAATGCCAGAACCAATTACAAGAAAATCAACTTTTTGCTGCATTTTATTTAATTAAAATAATTTCATACCACGGGATAAGTTTCCGTACTTTTGTGGCATCAAAGGTAAACAATCCTCTTATGAAGCAATTGATTATTGCATCCTTATTAGTACTCATTGTAGTTATTTTTGCAGTTCAGAATGCAGAAAGTGTCTCAGTGCATTTTATTTCTTGGGAATTAAGTATGAGTTTAGCTTTATTATTAATTGTTACGTTAATAATTGGCTTATTCATTGGAATTTTGGTTGTTACACCTAGATTATTACGA
This sequence comes from Bacteroidota bacterium, assembly GCA_031423735.1. GTDB lineage: Bacteria > Bacteroidota > Bacteroidia > AKYH767-A > OLB10 > JANXSD01. The sequence goes on from JANPGA010000548.1 coordinate 28,101, forward strand.
AGTAAAAAAGAACTTAATGTGTTAAAGAAACAATTAGGTGACAAAACTATTTTAACAACATCTTCAAGTACGAACCAATAATGAACAATCCTCGTCCAATCAATATTTACGCAGAATTAACACCAAATCCTAATTCGATTAAATTTGTAGCAGATGTAATGCTGTTAGAAGGTGGCGTTGTTGAATACATGAATAAAGCAGAGGCAATCAATTGCCCATTAGCTTTTCAGTTATTTGACTTTAGTAGCATTGATAAAGTTTTTATCACTTCTAATTTTGTTACTATTACAAAAGTTGGGGATATCGATTGGTTTGAAATCACAAATATTTTGCGTGAGTTTATTCGTGGCTTTTTAATGTCTGGCGAGGCTTTGTTTATAGGATCACCATTTGATGCTGCACATATTCCTGGAAAGAAAAATGATAATCCAGAAATTACTTCAACTAAAAAAATCCAAGTTGTAGAAGCAAAAAAAGAGGTTGCGCCATTAGCTGATCTTGTACTTCATCTAGATATTGATAAAAAAATTATGGATCTTTTAGATGAATATGTTCGCCCAGCCGTAGAAGGTGATGGTGGGGCTATTCATTTTAAATCATATAATAACGGAACTGTTAACGTTGTTTTAAAAGGTGCATGTAGTGGATGCCCTTCTTCAACAGTTACTTTAAAATCAGGCATTGAAAATATGCTTAAGCAAATGTTACCAGGAAGTATAAGAGAGGTGGTTGCGATAAGTGAGTGAAGTTAATTCAGAATTAAGAATTCAGAATTAAGAATGCAGAATTCAGAATTTAGAATTAAGAATGCAGAATTTAGAATGCAGAATTTAGAATGCAGAATTTAGAATTAAGAATGCAGAATTAA
>JANPGA010000549.1:0-3556 GCA_031423735.1 Bacteroidota bacterium
CAAAAATAAACTTTGATGCCAATACGTAGAAGGTTTTATGAAAATAACTAATCTCCGAATTCCATTTATTAACCATTTTTTTATTCAACATTATTTCGAATAGATGAATAAGTAAAAAGAGGTAATCTGTTTCCAAATCACCTCTCTTAATTTAACTTAAACTTAGTAATCTATACTAAATCAAAACGGTCAAGGTTCATCACTTTGTTCCATGCTGCAACAAAATCTGTAACAAACTTTTCTTTTGAATCTTCGCAAGCATATACTTCTGCAAGAGCTCTAAGTTCAGAATTAGAACCGAAAATTAAATCTACACGTGTACCAGTCCATTTAATTTCGCCAGAAATACGATCGTGGCCTTCAAATAAATCCTGAGAATCTGAAGTTGATTTCCATGTTATTCCTAAATCGAGCAAATTCACGAAGAAATCATTTGTAAGTGATTCTGTGTTTTTCGTAAACACACCATATTTAGTATTACCGAAATTCGTATTAAGCACACGCATGCCACCAATTAGGGAAGTCAACTCAGGTGAAGTAAGTGTCAACAATTGAGCTTTGTCAATTAACATTTCCTCAGCAGAAGCCGTATGTTTAGAGTTAAGATAATTACAAAATCCATCAGCAGCTGGCTCTAATACAGCAAATGACGCAACATCGGTTTGTTCTTGAGAAGCATCTGTTCTTCCAGCACTAAAAGGAACTGTAATTGTATGACCAGCATTTTTTGCAGCTTTTTCAATTCCAGCACAACCTGCAAGAACAATTAAATCGGCTAATGAAACTTGCTTACTCGACTGTGAACTATTAAACCCTGCTTGAACAGTTTTAAGAATATCTATGACTTTAGAAAGTTGAGATGGATTATTCACTTCCCAATCCTTTTGAGGTGAGAGGGAAATGCGTGCACCGTTAGCGCCACCTCGTTTATCAGATCCACGGAATGTAGATGCTGAAGCCCAAGCAGTAGAAACAAGTTGAGAGATTGTTAAACCTGATTCAAGTATTTTAGCTTTTAATTCAACGATATCTTTATCATCAATTAATTGATGTGTTACTGCAGGGACAGGATCTTGCCAAATCAATATTTCTTTAGGAACTTCAGATCCTTGATAACGAGAACGTGGACCCATATCGCGATGAGTAAGTTTGAACCAAGCTCTAGCAAATGCATCTGCAAATTGATCAGGGTTTTCGAAAAATCGTCTAGAAATTTTTTCGTAAGCAGGATCAATACGCAAAGCAAGATCAGTAGTTAACATTGTTGGTGCATGACGTTTAGTAGCATCATGTGCATCAGGCACAGAGTTTATTCCAGCATCATTTTTAGGTTTCCACTGATGAGCACCTGCGGGACTTTTAGTTAGTTCCCATTCGAATCCGAAAAGATTCTCAAAATAGTTATTACTCCACTTGGTAGGTGTTGTAGTCCAGGCTCCTTCTAAACCACTAGTGATTGTATCAGCACCATTGCCACTTCCAAATGTATTTTTCCATCCTTTGCCTTGCTCTTCAATGCTAGCTGCTGCTGGTTCTGAACCAACATATTTACTTGGATCGGCAGCACCATGCGTTTTACCAAATGAATGACCACCTGCTATTAAGGCAACCGTTTCTTCATCGTTCATTGCCATACGTCCGAATGTTTCACGAATATCAAGTGCTGAAGCGAGAGGATCAGGATTTCCATTTGGACCTTCAGGATTTACATAAATTAATCCCATTTGAACTGCTGCAAGCGGATTTTCTAATTCGCGATCACCTGTATAGCGTTTATCATCCAACCATTTGCCTTCAGAACCCCAATAAATATCTTCTGATGGCTCCCAAACATCTTCACGACCACCAGCAAAGCCAAAAGTTTCAAAGCCCATTGATTCAAGAGCACAATTACCTGCAAGGATCATTAAATCTGCCCACGAAATTTTTCTACCATATTTTTGTTTAATAGGCCAAAGAAGCAAGCGAGCTTTATCAAGATTTGCATTATCAGGCCAACTATTGAGGGGAGCAAAACGCTGTGTTCCTGAGCCACTTCCACCACGACCATCTGATATACGATAAGTACCAGCGCTGTGCCATGCCATACGAATGAAAAAAGGTCCATAGTGACCATAATCAGCAGGCCACCAACTTTGAGATGTAGTCATTAGATCAACAATGTCTTTCTTCAACGTTTTTAAATTGAGCGAATTAAATTCTTCAATATAGTTGAACTTTTCTCCCATTGGATTAGACAAAGAAGAATGTTGACGAAGAACATTAAGTTTTAACTGATTTGGCCACCAGTCGCGGTTTCTAGTTCCAGCACCAGCTGTTTGTTTTATAGCTCCACCACTGAACGGACATTTACTTTCAGCATTAAGATTTTTTGAAGATACGTTATTTTCCATTTTTTTTAGTTGTTAAATTATTGAGAATGAAAATTTAAATCAATTGAAATTTCATCATTAAATTAATAGGCAATGATACAAAATTATTATAAAATGCAAATGCACTCCAAGATATTGTTAAAAATCAACATGTATTAACACAAATACATTAAACAAGAGTTCTTGTTAATTGTTTATAATATTATTGAATTTTCTTAAAAGAGTTTATGATCTTAGTAAAGAGTAAATATTTAAAAACGTACATCAAATCAAAATTTGAAAAAAGAAATCATCTACTATATAAAAAAGATCTTAACATTTATGGTTAAAAAAAATATTGTAATTGCTATGCTTTATTTAATATCCATTTAATGTTCCGCAGGCTCTCTTCCGTTGCGAAGTTCGAAACTTTATATTTTCCGTAAAAGATGAAAATTCTTGCGTAACGCATACCTAAACTTACAACAAAATTCGAAATTGTGAGAACCGTCTGTTATGGGCCGATTTATTTGGTCACTTCAACTATCCACATTAATGCGTATGCAGTTGTAAAATACTGTTTCGAACTTTTAACTTTTAATCCAGCTTTTATAAATGCTTTTGCATATTCAGTTGTCGGAATGTAATCTCCAATTAGTGCTATACCATTTGGTTTTAAAACTCGTGCAATTTCGAAGCAAACTTTTTCTTGGTCTGATTTAGGTTCAATATTATGAATACAAAGTAATGATAATACCACATCAAATGAATTGTCTGCAAAAGACAAACTTCTTGCGTCTTCATTTCTAATTTCAATTTTATCTTTCACACCTTCTAATTCTGCGTTTTCTAAAGTTTTACTTATGGAATTATTTGAAAGATCTTTACTAATCCAGATATCTATCCCAATTGACTTTCCCGTTGTTAAATGTTTGGCAGCGCCATTCATTAATAATCCTTGTCCCGTTCCAATATCTAAAACATTTTCATCTCCATTCCAATTAATTTTTGATAACATTAAATCTCTAGTTCTGTATTTTCCAGTTATTCCATAAGCAAACATCGCAATTCCTAAAATAAAAAAAATTGAACCTAATAATATTATTAAATAGTATGAATATGATAGGATTACATTATCGAAAAACAATTGGATAGAAATTCCTCCAATAATTGTAATTCCTCCAAAAAAAATCAGATTGCGCATT
>JANPGA010000550.1:0-1995 GCA_031423735.1 Bacteroidota bacterium
CATATCCAAAAACCAATATAGAATGAATATTATTATTTTCATCATAGATGGGCTGATAACTAAAATTGAAATATCCTAATTCTGGGGTTAAATTCTCATCTCTGGCAATATTTATTGCTGTTTCAATACCAACGAATGGTACTCCTGTATTGTAAACTTTGTCAATAATAGAACTTATTTCTTGATCAATAAGTTCAGGTAAAGCCTCTAAAATGGGCTTGCCTTTTAATATTCGTTTCCCAAACATTTCCTGATATTTGGCGTTAATTAAATCGTAAACGTGGTTGGGTCCTTTTAGTGTACATACAAAGCCTGGAGCAGTCATCAGAAGATTTTCAATCATGGAGGCCTGTGCGATGGCTTTTTTGTGGGCAGTTATTTGGTCTGTTATGTCAAGTAAAATATTTATTGAACCAACTCTTTCTCCTAGTAAATTAAATTCGGGTTGTGGATTTGATAATACATTAACACGACTTCCATCCGGGCGTTCATAAATAATTTCTTGATTTTTTACTGATATATCATTTTTTATTGAAAGAGCCATTGGAACTTGATCGCGAGAGATGAGTGTCCCATTTGAATTGTATATTTTATTTGTTCCACTCCAAAGATCATTTTCTATATTGGGTTTTTGTCCCCACAATTTTTCAGCTGCATTATTATAAAAAGTTATTCTTCCTTCCATATTACAAGAATAAACTGCTGCAGGTAAATTTTTAACTAGATTTCTAAAATGTTCGTTATTTTTTTTAAATAATTCTTCTGATCTTCTCTTTTCAGTTATATCTTCAATTCCTAATAAGATTAACTTATTGGCATTTTCTACATGTCTTATTTCTTGAGCATTAAGAAGCATTTTTCGTTCACCTAGTATTTGAAAGGTTTGAGTAACTTCGTAATTTAATATTTTTGATTGTTCAGGAAGAATTTGTTCAAGAAGTATTCGCAATGCTGGAATATCCCATTGTTTATTGCCAATGTCATATATTAATTTACCTTCTGTTTCTCCTTCATTGACTTGAAATGTTTTATAAAACGCACGATTTGCTGATTTTATTTGTAAGTTTTTATTAAGAACAATTAAAGGTGTTTGTACTGTGGCTACAATTGCTTCAGAGTAATCGCGTTCTTCGGTTACAATTCCATTAAGAGTAATGATTTCATGATTTACAACAGTCAATTCTTCGTTAGTACTTTGCAATTCTTCTTTATTGGTTTCTAGTTCTTCATTTAAACTTTGAAGTTCTTCGCTACTACTTAAAAGTTCTTCGTTAGCACTTTGTAACTCTTCATTAGCTGCTTCTTGCTCTTCTGTAATACTTCGCATGTCCTCACGTGCTTGATCAAGTTCCTGTTCTAATTGCTGTATTCTTAAATCCTTTTCATCTTTACTATTCTTAGAGTTTACAGATTTCTTATCCTTTCCTAATTTTTCCAGAATATTCAATTTAACAATATCATGAAAAAGAATTAAAAAATAGGGCTCAATACTATTTGGTAAAGGGATTGCTTCAATTGATATGCTATGTATTGAACCATTTAATTGGAGAGGAACGTTTTCTTTTAAAATAGTTTTCTTTTCTTTTTTTACTTTATGTATTATATTTCGAAGCTCAAAGGATAGACCATGCTTAGCCATCTGTAATAAATTGTGAGTTGGTTTTCCGGGAGATTGTTCTAAGTAATTCCCTGTGCCACCACGAAAATGAACAATGTCCATTGACTCATTTACCACCACACCTGCTGGAGTATATTTACTAAGGAGTATTTCATCCGCAGACTTTTGAAAGTCAGTACGAATATTTTCTGTTTTGATATTTATAATTTCTGAATTAATATTATGAACAATTTTATGACTTGAATCTTGGATAAATTTATTGGGGGTGTCTTTGCGGGAAAATAATTTATCATTCTTTGCTACTGAAATATAAAGATCAGGAACACCACTAGTAGTTTCTGATTTTCCTAATAGTAGAAAACCTTTTTGATTTAATG
>JANPGA010000551.1:0-1948 GCA_031423735.1 Bacteroidota bacterium
AGAGCTCTTTCGGTTACAGTGATCATTTTTCCTGTTAATATTTACCGCAAAGATACGGTCTTATTTCGTTATTTAGAACAGTTCTAAGGGAGAAATGTTTTCGAAATGAGGGAATTACCATTCTTGGATCTTGAGAAAAACAAATGGAGGTTATTAACAATCCCCAATTTTTGCTTAAAAACACATACGTGCAACCAAAAAAATCAAAATGTAAATTAAACAACGAACTTTGATGGGCTTAAAATTTTATCTTAAATATATATAATTCAGCACCTTACTCTAAAAAGCCACGAATCCCATAATACACCAACGCTGCCAATCCTGCTGAAACTGGAATAGTTAGCACCCATGCCCAAAGCAGTTGAATGGTAACTCCCCAACGTACTGCTGAAATCCTTTTAGTAATTCCAACACCAATAATAGAACCGGTAATAGTATGTGTTGTACTAACCGGAATCTTAAAATGTTGTGTTCCAAAAAGGGTAATTGCACCAGCTGCTTCTGCGCTAAAGCCTTCGAAAGGGGTGAGTTTAGTAACTTTTTGTCCCATGGTTTTAACAATTTTCCATCCTCCAAACATTGTTCCTAAAGCAATTGCTGTGTAACAAGCTAAAGGCACCCATTGAGGCAACGATTTTACATCTCCAATAACTCCTTGAGAGACCATCGCTGCTGCAATAATCCCCATCACTTTTTGTGCATCATTACCACCATGACCCAGACTATATGCAGCCGAAGAAAGAAGTTGCAATCGCCGGAAAACCTTATCTACTTTGGAAGGACTCATCCTCTTACAGATGTGAATAGAAATTACGGAGATAATATAGGACATCACCATTCCTAAAACAGGAGCAAGAACAATAAAGTAAACTGTTGGCATTACCTTGTCTAGTTGAACTGCATGAAAACTTCCTGCATGAGCGATACCTGCACCTGCGAAACCACCTATCAATGTATGTGATGAACTCGAAGGAATTCCCCACCACCAAGTAAGTAAATTCCAAAAAATAGAAGCAATTAACCCAGCAAGAACAACCACCAAAGTAATATTTTCGAGACGAACTGTTTTAGCAACCGTATCGGCTACCTTTAGTTCAAAAATCCAATATGCTATAAAGTTGAACATTGCTGCCCAAAGCACTGCGGTTAAAGGGCTCAATACTTTCGTAGATACAACAGTAGCAATAGAGTTCGCTGCATCATGAAATCCATTGATGAAATCGAAAACTAAAGCAAGAAGAACTACAACAATTAGTAGGTTTGTCATAACAAAGCTTTAAGCCATTTTTATCATAATAGATTCGATAACATTGGCAGCATCTTCGCATTTATCAGTTGCTGTTTCTAGTCCTTGAAGAACTTCTTTAACCATGATAATTCTAATTGCATTTTTCTCATGTTCAAAAAGGCGAGCTACAGCATGATCAAAAATATCATCCGCATGGTTTTCGATACTATTAATACGAACCAATGAAGCAGTGATATCACGCATTTGATCCATGTTTTTTAATTCATGAACCGCCATTCGTAATTCATCAGTACTTTGTTGAATGAGATCACAAAGCTTTATTACATCCGAATCAAATTCCATCAATTTGTAGAGGTCAATTCGCTTGGCTGAACCATGGATATAATCGATGATATCATCAATGGCTGTTACTAAACGATGAATGTCTTCACGATCAAAAGGAGTAATAAAATTGCTACCTAGTTCTTTAAAAATTTCATGTGTTATTTCATCACCGATATGCTCTATTTTTTCAATTAAACGGATATAATGTTGGCGATCTTCAAGAGTTGTAGAAGTAACTAATAAATAAATTGCCTTCCCTCCTTCATGAACATTGGTTGCTGCTTTATCGAAGAGAGGAAAAAACTTACGATCTTGAGGAATAAAATATTTTAAGAATCCGAATGATGACATAGCGTAGCTGAATTATATGGCTAA
>JANPGA010000552.1:0-2884 GCA_031423735.1 Bacteroidota bacterium
GAAAAGAAGTTACTTGTACTGTACATTCAGAAGAAGCTTATAACGGAGCAATCGAAGCCTCGGAAGTTTTATTTGGAAATGCTCCAACCGATGCACTTTCAAGGATGGATGAAAATACATTGTTAAGTGTATTTGAAGGCGTTCCGCAAGTAAATTTAAAAATGCAAGAATTAGAAGCTGGAATTAATGTAATCGATTTACTATCGGATAAAACAGCTATCTTCCCCTCTAAAGGAGAAGCTAGAAAAATGATTCAAGGTGGTGGAATTAGTTTTAATAAAGAAAAAATTAATGATATCGCTTTTATCGTAAATATGGAAAATCTGTTAAATATGAAATATTTATTAGTGCAAAAAGGAAAGAAAAATTATTACTTGTTAATTGTTTCTTAAAAGAATTATATTCCTTTCTTTTTTCTCCAAATAAATAAAAATCCTACTGCAAGTATTAATAGGATAGAGAATCCAAAGTTGGTCCATAATGTTAATTCATCATTCGCAGTTAATTCTGTTCCCCCTCTCTTAAGTTTAAAAACTAGATAGGATAATCCAGTTCCAAATAGTACTGAAATAAGGATAATGGTAACTCTTCTGTTATTCGACATGCTCTATTAATTTAATGAATACTGAGTATGAAAATATTTGTATTGCCAGCAAAGATACTGATTCGCTTTAAATAGAAACTATGTCATGACTAATTCCTTAATAAACTCTTCAAGTCCTTACTTAAAGCAACATGCAAATAATCCTGTTAATTGGTTTGCCTGGGGAGAAGAGGCTTTATCTAAGGCAAAAGCAGAAGATAAGTTAATGATAATTAGTATCGGCTATTCTGCTTGTCATTGGTGCCATGTGATGGAACGTGAATGTTTCGAAGATGAAGAAATTGCAACTATCATGAATAAATTTTTTGTTTGTATTAAGGTAGATCGCGAAGAACGTCCTGATATTGATCAAATCTATATGGATGCGGTTCAGTTAATGACTGGAAGAGGAGGATGGCCACTAAATTGTATTACATTACCCGATCAAAAGCCAATTTACGGTGGTACTTATTTTCCTAAAGAACAATGGCGACAGGTGTTATTGCAAGTTGCAAATTATTATAAAAACGATACTGATAAATGCACTCAATATGCTGATGAATTAACAAAGGGCGTTCAGAGTATAGAAATGATTAGTCAAGCAAATGACGAAAATAAATCATCAATAAATTTAGATGAGTTGTACGATAAATGGGATGCGCAACTTGATCATGAAGAAGGTGGACCTAATCGATCACCAAAATTTCCTATGCCAGATAATTATCAATATCTATTGCAGTATTGGTATTTCTCAAAAAATAAAAAATGTGAGGAGCATATTAAATTGACTTTACATAAGCTCGCTTATGGAGGAATTTACGATCAACTAGGTGGGTGCTTTGCTAGGTACTCTACAGACTCACTTTGGAAAGTTCCTCATTTTGAGAAAATGCTTTATGATAACGCACAACTTGTATCCCTTTATTGTAAAGCATTTCAAGCCTTCAAAGATCCTTTGTATTATAGCATTGTTGAGGAAACTTTGTCTTTTATTAGTAAAGAAATGACTAGCCCTAATGGAGGTTTTTACTCAGCTTTAGATGCCGATACTGAGCATGTGGAAGGCAAGTTTTATACTTGGAGTAAACAAGAAATCGATGATGAATTAAAAGAAGACTCAAGATTGTTTTGTGATTATTTCAATGTGAATGAACGTGGATTCTGGGAACATGATCAATATATTTTATTACGCCATGATAGTGATGAAGTAATTGCTCAACGAAATAATATTACTGTTTCAGAACTTCGTCAGGCTATTGCGAACATGAAAGTTAAATTATTATTTGTTCGTAATGAACGTGTTCGTCCAGGGCTTGATGATAAAATTATTTGTAGTTGGAATGCATTAATGTTAAAAGCGTATGCAGATGCATATCTTACTTTTTCTGATGAAACCTATCTTAAGGCAGCAATTGAAAATGTTGAATTTATTTTTAATAATCTTACCAATAAAAGTGGAGGGTTAATGCATACTTGTAAGGATGAAGATACTCCGTATAGTGTTGCAGTTATTGAAGGCTTTTTGGAAGATTACGCTTATTTTATTGATGCATTAATCACGTTGTATCAAGCCACTTTTGATGAAAAATATTTATTGAAAGCAAAAGATCTTTTAGAGTATACTATTAATTATTTTTCAGATAATAAATCGGGATTATTTTATTTTACTTCTAATTTGACGGAACCATTAATTGCTCGTAAAATTGATGTTCAAGATAATGTGATGCCTTCTGCAAATGCTGTGATGGCACATAATCTTTTTGCCATGACAAAGTATTTTGAGAATGAAACTTTTGAATTAAGAGCGAAAAAAATGTTTAGTTGTATGCAAGAAAGTGTAATAAAATCTACCCCTTGGTTTGCGCATTGGGCTCAATTTTATTTTATGATTGATAAGCCAGTTTTTGAAGTTGTATTTATTGGCGAACATGCATCAGAAAAACGAAACGAATGGTTTAAAACATATATCCCAAATTCCTATGTGGCGGGATCATTAACCCAATCTGAAATGCCACTTCTTAAAAATAGAGCTGTTATTGGTGATACTAATATCTACGTTTGTCGGGATAAAACATGCTTTTCGCCGATTAAATCAGTCAATGAGGCTATTTCTCTGACCATGTAACATTCAAATTAATACCTTTGGAATCCAATTCAAAAAAATATGAAAAAATTATTTCTTCTAGCTACAGGAACTGCTTTAATATTTTCTTCCTGTGCTCCCAAAAAATCCGATTCTCAGGAGGCAACTTCATTCAAAGATCCTTTGATAGAGAACATGGATACCACTGTAAATCCAGC
>JANPGA010000553.1:0-4782 GCA_031423735.1 Bacteroidota bacterium
CCAGGCTCGAAAATGCAATCCATAATGGAAGCACCGGGAACGAAATAGGGATCTTGCTCTAAATAGCCAATTCGTAAATCACTGCGGTACGACACTTTACCATTATCTGCCTTATCGCGACCTGCAATTATTCTCAAAAGAGTAGTTTTTCCGGATCCATTCGCTGCAATCATCGCCATTTTCTGACCTTCACTCAAAGAAATATCAATATCCTTAAAAAGGGGCGTCTCGTTATAAGCCTTACTTAGTTTTTCCGCTGTAAATACATTCATGGGGCAAAGGTAGTCATTGTGCCTTTGGCAATTTGGATATTTGAAAATTTGGTGATTTGAAAATACCCCCAACCCAATAAACTAGATGCTAATACTTGATAAAGTTTTTACTTCATGGGTGCAAATGGTAATTTGAAGATTTGGAAATTTGAAAATTTGGTGATTTGAAAATGCCCCCACCCCAATAAACTAGATGCCAATACTCATTCTGTAATTCTTCAGTTTAACAAACGAAATGATAATTTGAAAATGAGATAATTTGAAGATTGGATGTCTCGAAAGCTATCAGCAATTGAATATTCGTGCAAATTGAACATGAAAAATACAATAATAACTTTCAATGAAAGAGGCTCATAAAGTCTTACCCCAAAGTGAACTAATAAATCGCAAAGGGCAAAAAGTACTTGTAATTGACTACGTGTTGAAATCCAATTGTTTGCCACTACCTTTAATTTCATCATTTTTCTCCTGGCAATTAAAGGAGTAAGGATAGCGAAGAAGTTCACAATTATAAAAAATGGTTTGAGGTATGGAAAATGTGCTTTTCACTGGGTTTATTCTAGTGGTAATTATTATAAATATAGGAAAATGGCTCAATAATGTTTTTCTTCCTTTTGTGTATTTAGACTTTAATTAAGTAAATTTTCTGCTTAGGTCAAAAAAAGACTTGTTTTTATGTATCTAATTAGGTACATTCGTATTTGATATGAAATATGGCACGACTTATTTTTGAAAAGGATGGAATAAGCATTTATGTTTATAGCAGAGAGCATCTGCAACCACATTTTCATGCTTTATATGCTGATGAATAAGTATTAATAAACACTAGAACAGGAAAAAATTTGACTGGTGAAATTCTTAAAATTAAATTGATGGCTATAAGAGAATGGCTTTCTCAAGGAAAAAATCAATCATTAATAGAAGAAATTTTTCATGAATTAAACCCAAGATTATCTCCGATTAAAAAGAAGCCCAACAATAAAGCAATTATAAAAAAGAAAAAGAATTCCGGTAAATAATATGGAAAATAAATCTAACAAGCGACTAAATAAAATTCTTCGTATAAATCGTGTTGACAAAAAGAATCTGTGCATTTCGTTACTTTTCAGTAACGGTGAAGATCGTATTCTTGATTTTGAAAAGATTTTAAAAAAAGAATGGAAGGTTACCAAAGCTGATCCTGAGTATAAATTATTGAATCCAATTGAATTTGCAAAAGTTAAGTTGGTTTATCATACTTTATCTTGGAGCAATGTTGAATTTATTATAAAAGGTCTTGATGGTAAAAAAAATAAAGTTCCATTTGAAATTGGGGCTGATGCATTATTTGAGTTAAGTGAAATAGATCCAAGTTTAACGATATCGATTGGTTCGATAATCCGTAAGGCTAGGTTAGCTGCAAAACTTACCCAGCAGGAAGTGGCACTACTTTCTGGAACTTCAAGAACCTATATCACAAGGCTTGAAAGCGATAAACAGGATATTGAATTGATGACGTTGAAAAAAATTGTTGAGGCTGGGTTAAATAAACACTTATCGATATCTATAAGGTAACGAGAATACATAATACAAATAAATTATAAGCACATTTGGTATAAAAATAATTCGTCCTTGTCCACTGCGTTTCATCGTTTCCACTACCTCAAAGTTTTACAATTGAAATGTGATATAGTAATACAGCACAACAAAATAGATTTGTCCCATGTTGCAAACATAGGGCAGCAATAGGTTCATTCATTAAAACACAACTACCTGTGGATCCTTCTAAAACAGTTTCTAGTCAGCGTACTTATTCCTGCAATAAAGATGTAAACGGTAATTAGCCCAAATTATCTATTATTAAAATTAAGTGGTAAGATTAGAAATCGGATAAAATATTTTTTTAATTTGTAAATTTGTAAATTACTCTAAACGATTAATTGATTTCTTTAATAAGTAAAAATGAAAAAGAAAAACGTAGCGACAAACAGCATTGAAAAACTTTATATTGAAATAAAGCATATTATAGAAGAAGGGAAAAGCAATACTTATCGAGCAGTTAATTTTGCAATGGTTCAGACTTATTGGAACGTTGGTAAGTTGATAATAGAAAATGAGCAAAGCGGAAAACAAAAGGCAGAATATGGAGACGCTTTATTAGAAGAATTGTCTGTACGATTAACCAAAGAATTCGGCAAAAGTTTTAGCAGCCGAAATTTACGTCATATTCGCCAGTTTTACAGGGTTTTTCCAAAATGGAACGCAGTGCGTTCCGAATTAACTTGGACACATTACAGAATGCTTATAAAAATTGAAAGAGAAGATGCGAAAGCATTTTATATGCAAGAGGCCATTGATTGTAATTGGAGTACACGAACTTTGGAAAGACAAGTAAATAGTTTGTATTTTGAAAGGATGGTAATGACTAAAAAGGAAGGAGGTAAAAAATTAGTAAAGAAAGAGGCGGAAACAAAAAAAGAAGTGATGCAAGCCAAAGACATTATTAAAGACCCTTATGTACTTGAATTTTTAGAACTAAAATCAAATACCGATTTTTATGAGCAAGAACTTGAACAAGCAATAATAAATAAGTTACAGGAATTTCTGTTAGAGTTAGGCAAAGGTTTTTCTTTCGTTGCAAGGCAACAACGTGTAAGCATAGAAGGCGAACATTTTTTTATTGATTTAGTTTTTTACAACTATATATTGAAATGTTTTTTGTTAATCGATCTAAAAACCGGAAAACTCACACATCAAGATGTTGGGCAGATGGATATGTATGTTAGGGTTTTTGAAGATACCATACGACAGGAAAACGATAATCCTACAATTGGTTTAATTCTTTGTGCAGAAAAAAATAAAACTATTGCAAAATATAGTTTACTGAGTGATAGCAAACAAATTTTTGCATCAAAATACAAAACATTTCTTCCTACGGAAAAGGAATTAAATGATGAAATAGCAAGAGAACGAGAAATGATAGAAATGGAAAAAAAACTAAAAAAATAATCATTCAAAGGAAATTTAATTGGAAAACCTCAGCAGTTGCAATTCCATTATTCTGACCTTAGCTTGCAACCAAGGTCAATCTCATTACCTTCGCATTCTTAGTGATGAAGAAACAAACAATACCTCAAAAGCATCAATTGATATTAAAGCAGTGGCTTCTGCAACACGATACAGAAGTATGTTTGGAGGAAAGAATAATAATAGTGGAGCGGATAAAAATTATTCGATGCTGATTAATGATGAGATCGGATATTTTTCATCTCGCTTTTGGTATGATAAAGTTGGAAGATTACTTGTTAGTCAAAATAGTAAGCAATTTGCAAAAACTCCTCAAGCTTATAGTTATACATTGTATGACAAGCTCGGAAGAATAGTGGAATCAGGCGAGAAAGCAGATAATTCTGGTACTGATCCCTTATTCTCTTCTATTTTTGGTTCTGATATTGGAGGATATAACAACCAGCGTTGTATTGATCAAGACAAATATACTTTATGGATTAACGCAGGCGTTTCAGGTAATAGCAATACTTCTCGTACAGAAATCGTTCATACTTTTTATGATGAACAGCAATACCCTTCACTAACTATTGTTCAGGATAATTTAAGAAATCGTGTTTCAAGTAGCATTACCATGCAGACTTACTCAACCGATTTTAGCGCATACGATTTTGCTACTCATTACAGTTACGACATTCATGGAAATGTTAAAACACTTTGGCAGGAAAATAAACATGTTCCTTCTATAGCATCAAATCCACAGGAGTTAAAAATGATGTCATATAAATATGATCTCATTAGTGGAAAAGTAAATGAAGTAGTTTATCAGAAAGGGAAGTCCGATCAGTTTTATCATAAATACGATTATGATGCAGATAACCGATTAACAGATGTGATGACTAGCAGTAATGGATCGGCATGGGAAAAGGATGCGCATTATATTTATTATCCACATGGACCATTGGCGCGAGTAGAGTTGGGTGAACGCAATGTACAGGGCCTTGATTATGCTTATACGCTTCAAGGATGGATTAAGGGTGTTAACAGTAATTTACTTAAGCCAGAGAATGACATGGGAGCAGATGGGCTTATTCCTGTTGGAGAAACCAATCCCAACCAAACCTTTGCATATGATGCTGCAGGTTATAGTTTAAATTATTATAATGGCGATTACGATCCTATTGGATATAAAAACGGTAAAATTACGAGAGCAAATAATTTTACTGCTGATATCAGGGATTTAAGCGGAGCAACTCCTCAGCCGTCTAATCTTATGTCAAGCCGATATGATTTGTTTAATGGAAATATTGGTAGCATGATCACGACATTGCCAACAGGAGCCTATACATCGGGAGGAACGTTGCATTATGATAATTCACCACAAGGTTATGCTTATCAGTACGACCAATTAAATAGGATTACTAACGCACTTGCATTTCAAAATTTGAATAGTAATAATTATTGGCAAAATGATGCTGGTGTTTCTGAAAAATACTCGCGTAGGAGCGGACGCCCTCGTCCGCCC
>JANPGA010000554.1:0-3071 GCA_031423735.1 Bacteroidota bacterium
AATTGTAAGCAATAGTCTGCCAAAATACCACTGGCAATATATTCTTTTATATTCATTTAGTTTATATTAGTTAAATGAATCAGATGACTCCCATTACGGTATATGTAAAAGGAATTGTAATATAAAAATTTCAAAATAAAATGTGTATAAATATTAATATTGGTATAGAATTTTTAGCATTTCTAATGCTTTTCGTGCTCTTGTTTTTATTGTTCCCAATGGCAGGTTTAATTTTTCAGCTGTTTGTTCATGAGTATATCCGTAAAAGAAAATTAGATCAATAACTTCTGCATATTTGGATTCAAGTTTTAAAGCATTATTTTTAAAATCTCTAAATTCAATTTCTTTATTAAGGGAGGATTTCGCGCCAATATAATCTACGTTAAGTGAAAATAAATCAACATTTAGGTTTTGTAATTGTTGTTGATGTGCAGATGATCGTAGGTAATCAATAGCTAAATTGCGTGCAATATTTAACATCCAGGTAAAAAGAGTTCCTTTTGTTGAATCAAATTTTTCAATGTTTTTCCATATTTTTACAAAAGTATCTTGCAATAAATCATCAGCTACCTCATTACGTTTTACAAATTTTAATAGAATTCCATATAACGCATCACAATACTTATCGTAAAGGATATGAAACCCCTTTTCACTATTCGATTTGATCATTTGAACTAAAAGCTCACTCGCAGTAGTTGAAATACAATTTACATCCGATCCCAAAATGAAGGGCGGCATAGGCTGTTGCGAAGAAAAAGTACGGGTTGCTTTCATAAAACATTAGTATCAAGTAAAAGAGGGATATCTTTATGGTACAAAATTATGTTTGGTATATCTTGTGTGAAATAGTGAAAATCGCTATTTATTGAAGTATTTTTAGAATTTGAAATGCAAAAGCGTAACTAATTAATGTTTTTAACTATGCAACTAGATAATTTAGGAAAAATGCAGGAGGTTGATCTGCTGTATAAAAAGATAGTAGCAATGTCATCCACATATTTTGTTGATGACAATATTGGTGAAATAGAAGGTTTTAGGGAAGAAGCAAATTTGATGTTAAATGGAATAAAAGGTACAGATACAATTATTGCAATATTCGATCATCACAATTATACACCTGTTTTAGAGGTAGGTGAAAAGGAATTTTGGGGTGAATTACCTAATGTTCCAAAAAACGAAAGGATGACTCAAATTATGGGTCTCCTCGAAAAGGATTATATATCATTTTTTACTGATTCAGTTAAGTGGTTTACTGGAGTTTTAGAGAAAATGCCTTTTGAACAAAGTATGAATATTCAGATATTTCATTGTGGCATTCGATATAGACTTTTAAATGACAAACCAATTTGTCTGCTTTCAAAAGGATTACCTATTCATTATAATGTTGATAGAAAATTCAGCTATACATTTAATTTTGTTCAGAATATTAATCACTTACTTAAAAAGGATTTTCGACATTATTGGATAAGGATTTCTCATGGAGA
The DNA here is from genome assembly GCA_031423735.1 of Bacteroidota bacterium. GTDB lineage: Bacteria > Bacteroidota > Bacteroidia > AKYH767-A > OLB10 > JANXSD01. Next base: position 1,485 of record JANPGA010000554.1, read on the forward strand.
AAATAATGAATATGTACATACTTTTCATTCTCAAGATAAGGTTGAATCAACGAAAGATATTTTATCAGCAAGAGAAAAAGAAATTTTGAAATTAATAGCAGACGATTATGATACAAAGGAAATAGCAACTCGACTATTTATAACCACCGCAACTGTTGGAAATCATAGAGGTAATATGATTGAAAAATTGGGTGCTCGAGATTCAACTGCATTAGTTCAACTTGCAAAAATGACGGGTATTATTTAATAACGCTTTAATGATTTTTTAACTTTAAAAATTTGTTGAAAGAACGTAAATAAGAAAATTTGAGTTAATAATTTTAAAGGATAAGCAATTATGGATACTAATAAATTTACAAAACCCTTTTATATTTTCTTTTTGATGCTACCCTCAGGTATCTGTCAGGGTTTTGTGTATATTGTTTTACCTTACTTGCTTACTAATAATGGATTTAGTGTTGCAGAAATTGCTGGTATTGTTGCTGTAGGTGCTTCTGCAAGCCTCTTTCGGTTTGTACTAGGTCCTATAGTTGATGTTACCTTAAGTTTGAGGAAATGGTTTTGGTTAAGTTTATTTGCGTGTATTGCAACATTGTTAGTGTTAAGTATTACTCCATTCACAGTTAAAGGAGCTACGTTGTTAACCATACTTGTTTTTATTTCACAGATGGCTTGTAATATTATATTATTACCCATTGGTGCTATTATGGCTAAGAGTGTAGAAGAGAGTAAAAAAGGTAAAGCATCAGGATGGTATCAGGCTGGTGGTTTAGCAGGAAATGGCTTTGGCGGCGGAGTTGGTTTGTGGCTCGCCGAGCATTATAGTGTAACCACTTCAGGCATTGCATTGGGGGCTGCTTGTTTAGCATTTGGTATGGTAATTTTATTGATAAGTGATATTCCGCATATAAAAGGAAAGGCAATTTTGCAAGAATTAAAAGGCTTAGGGAAAGATGTAATTACAATGATAAAAATACCAGCAGCATTATTTGTTATTGTATTAATATCAATGCCAATTGGAACAGGTGCGGCATCTAATTTATGGTCGGCACTAGCAAAGGATTGGAGTGTAAATGCAGATACTGTTGCACTAGTTACCGGTATATTAAGTGGACTAATAAGTGCTATTGGTTGCATAGTTGGTGGTGTAATTGTTGATCGATGGGGGATTTGGGTAGGTTATTTAGGAGGGGGAGTTATTTGTGCATTGGGAACTATAATAATGGCAGTATTGCCAATGGAGCCCTATGTATATGTTGGAGGTGTACTTACTTATGCATTTACTATGGGAATGATTTATGCTGCATTCACAGCTGTATTACTTTATGCTATTGGAAAAAAACATGCTGCTACTAAATTCTCTTTATTAGGTTCTTTTGGAAATATTTCTGTTGTTTATATGACAACCTTTAATGGTTGGATGCACGATAAATATAATAGCAAATTTATGTTAAGTGCAGAAGCCATTATTGGAGTCGTTTTCGTAATTATTTTTTTCCTTATACTTAAAAGGATGATGTATAAAAATTTAATTCCAGCTGTAATAGAATAGTATTATTCGAAAATTGATTGCTTTAATATTATTTA
>JANPGA010000555.1:0-4086 GCA_031423735.1 Bacteroidota bacterium
TTTAAGGATGGATTTTCATCAAAAGCAAATTCGAATTTATCAGCTCGAATTGATAATACATTAAGTATTCCTCAATGTCGCATTGCAAATCCTGGTAATGGTAATCGTTTAGCACATAACACTAATGGAACTGCTAAAAATGATGCTTTATCAAACGAGCAAAATGCTTGTAAAATCAATATTTTCCCAACACTTTTTAGCAGTACAATTACAATTGAATTTCCTCAAAGTGAAGGGATCAAACATTTAGTAATAATAGATGCATTAGGAAAAATAGTCTATCATTCAAATACAGAAAATTTTAATTCAGCAATAGATTTATCTTCATTAAAAGATGGAATTTATTTAGTAAAAATTGAAAACGATAATTGTGCAACCTATGCGAAAAGGATTGTGAAGAATGGAGGGTATTAAAAGAAAATTTTAAAGCAACAAATATGAAAAAATTACTGCTAATTATTTTGGTTTTACCGCTTTGCAAATTGGCGGCGCAGATTCCTTTTAATTTTAATGTGCCGGATGTAATGATTGAGTCATCAACAAATGACCCCAATACTAAATATCTTAGTCTAGGGGAAAACTCGGTTTATATAAATCCTATAAACCCTATGCATTTATTAAACGGCAATAATGCTGCCTATAAAGACCCATTAAATCCCCAAATGTCCGGTCAAGCAATTTTTTATAGTGACGATGGTGGAAATCACTGGTTGCCCGTATCTACAAGTCCTAATTTTATTACATTAACAAGTGCTTCCGACCCATCAGTTGCGATTGATCATTATGATCGTAAATATTTTAACTATTTATCAACCACATTCCATCCTGAATTAATTTATTCAGTCAATAATTTTTTAAACATCTCTGGTCCTATTTCATTTTCTACTAGTTCATCCGATAAAAATCATTTTGAGATCGATGATCGACCCATTTCCGATCACATCGAATATTTTTCGGGTTGGGATGAAAGCGGTCATCAATTTATGTATGCAAAAAGAGGATATGAAACAACAAACCATACAATTTTATGGGATCCTAAAATTGATCTAAGTGATCCAGCAATTTTTACCCCTCCTATATCAAATTTCAATTTCCTCTACCATCAAGGAATAAATATTTCTGTTGCACCAAATGGTGATGCTTATGCTACTTGGGGACTTTATTATGGAACTAATCAAGCTAATGCTAGTGAAAAATTTATAGCATTTTCAAAGTGGGATCATATCCTACAAAATTGGACAACAAGTTACATACCCAATTTAGAAATTAGTGGAATAAGGAATAATACTCATATTGTAGATCCATTACTTTTTTGCAATGCTATTTCCTGTGCTAGTTGGATTACATCAGCAGTAAATCAACAAAATGGCGATATTTATATTACTTGGCCAAATGTTGGTATTCCATGTACTCCACCAGCATCAAATTGCAATTGTTTAAATTCTACTTGTAATATTGATATTTATTTTATTAAGTCTTCTGATGGTGGTATTACATGGACATTACCAATTACAGTAAATCAGTCAAATGGAAATATTCATTGGGATTCTTGGCTATCTTGTGATCCATATACTGGATATTTAGGTGTTATTTACTATTCAAAAACCGGTATTGGAAATACATCTCAAACATCAACATATCTTTCTCTTTCTGTGGATGGTGGAATTAGTTGGACTGAACAACAAATAAGCGATAATTTCATAAGTTCAAATCCAACATTTGTACAATCAAAAACTGATTATATTAGTCTGAAGATGAATAATGGGTTTGTGGTTCCTGTTTGGTCGGGAATTGAACACATAAATAGTGTTACCTCACGACAAACAGCCATTTGCCAACCATTTACAATGGATATTCCAATTTCAATTTCTCTATGCAATCTTGTAACTCCTTATTATGAAATTATAAAAGCGCAAACCACTATTTCATTATCTGATCTTGGTTGTGGGTATGAAATTCCATCAGGAAGCTATATAAATATGTATGCATCAAATTACATAAAAATGTCAGAAGGTTTTCATGCTAGTGAAGGTTCAAAATTTCACGCTCACATCGAATCTGTTATTGACCCATTTCATGCAAATGAACGAAAAGCCAATGAAAAAGATTTTGTAAAACCACAAAACGAAGAAAGTTTTTATGTTTTATCGTATCCCAATCCATTTCACGACTACGTTAATATAAATATTATTTCACAAAATTCTACTTATATTTCTTTAGATTTATATGATAATTTTGGACAGCTTGTGAAAAGATTATTAAATAATATTGCATTAGAAAAAGGCACCTCGCTGTATCAAATTAGCCAAGAGCAATTAGCCTTGAAAGATGGTATCTATTTTTGCGTTGCAACCACATCAGAAAGCAAAAAAACAATAAAACTTGTATGTATAAACTCAAAATAACTGCATTCGTATTATTATTTATTGTAGTAGCCATTAATAATGTAGTTGCTCAATGGTCAACCGTTTATTCTGATAGCACAAAGTTTGTATCTGATATTTTTTGTTTGAATAAAGATACATGTTGGGTTTCAGGAACAAATGGTTTATTGGTTAAAACTACAAATGGTGGAAGTAGCTGGATTCCTATTCAATTAGATACTACTAAAAATTATGGTGGAATTTATTTTTTAAATGATTTAATAGGATTTATGATTAATAGTGATTTTAATGTTTTAAGGACATTCGATGGAGGTAATTCGTGGATTATTAATGTTCCAAATACACCACCATGCTTAGGCACATTTGCAATTTCGCGTTGTCATGCATTTAATGCGGATAGTTTAGTTTATATTGCAGGTTGCTATCAATCTGATATTGGTATTTATTCAAGTGTTGATGGGGGAATTAATTTAATTCAAGATACAATTCCTTTTCGTTGTAATAAAGGTGGGAACTATCTATATAATATGTTTTTTTTGAATGATTCAATTGGTTTTGCAGTTGGAAATGACGAGTCAATTTTTAAAACATTTAATCGTGGAATAACATGGAACCAAATTTATGAAAACTGCGGCTTTGGAGGAATTGATCCAATAGACATTTTTTCATTGTCTTGTTACAATGATTCAATTTGTTGGTTTGGTGGGTTTAGGCCTAATAGCCCAACCGGACTAAGATACTCTACAGATGGAGGTTATTCATGGAGTCCATATTTGAATTTTCCATCTAATTTTGTTCGTGATTTGGCTTTTTTTTCGGATGGTTCTGGGTATGTAATTTCTGGTGACAAACTTTATAAAACAATTGATTTTGGAACATCTTTTAATCTTCAATATCAATTATATAACCCTAGTATGCAATTTGAACTATACAAATTTGCATTTTTAAATTCGCAAACTGGATATGCAATATCTACTCATACAGTTATAAAAACAACTAATGGAGGCGGGCCTGTTGGCATAAACGAAAATCAAACATCAGCTTTGGTTTCTATATTCCCTAATCCATCAAGTGGAGAATTTACAATTAGTAAATTTCAATTATTAAATGCCCCGTGGCACGTTCAACTATTTGACAATCTCGGAAAACTAATTTTTCAAAAACAAAATATTCATGAAAATGAATTAAATGTTAATCTCACTGATTTTAGTGAAGGATTGTACTTCGTAAAAGCAATTGTAGGGAATAAATCAAGCGCAAAGAAGGTGTTGATAGCTAGGTGATAGCAAAAACAATTAAATTGGTATGTATAAATTAAAACAAATATTTCTATTAATATTCCTAGCCATCGGAATAAATAAAAGTGCTTCTGCTCAATGGACAACCGTTTATTCTGACTCAACACATGAGATTGGTGATATTTTTTGTTTGAATAAAGATACATGTTGGGTATCAGGTGATAAAGGATTATTTGTAAAAACCATAGATGGTGGAAATAATTGGAATGCTGTTCAAATAGATTCTACGAAATCATATGGTGGAATTTATTTTTTAAATAGTTATATTGGATTTATGTCAGTTAGTGATGGAACGGGATTAAAGACTATAGACGGTGGCAATACTTGGTCCACAATTATTCATAATACTCCTCCTTGCAGTAATTTTTTTGCGACCGGGGCTTGCCATGCTCTTAATTTCGATA